>JAQYRL010000053.1 GCA_028725765.1 Clostridiales bacterium | reverse complement strand
TAATGTAGCGGCAATACACTCCTATAAAGTAGTCAATGCTACAAGAAATCATAAAAAGTCCACAGTATCTGAATGTATTATGACACAAACAGTAAAAATGGAAAGGAGAGTATGAATTAGCCTATGAGCTAATCATACAAGTCAAATTATGAGAATTATTGCAGGTGAATTTAAGGGAAGAAAACTTGAAACTCCCCCTAATTACGAGATTAGACCAACCTCAGAGATGGTGAAAGAAGCTCTGTTTAGTATTTTAATAAACGATATTTATGGCTCTACCTTTTTAGACCTTTTTTCAGGAACAGGAGCTGTAGGAATTGAAGCTTGTTCTAGAGGTGCTGAGAAAGTTTTTCTTGTAGACAAATCAAGAGAAAGTATCAGCATAATAAAGAAAAACATCAACAAGATAGGTTGTCAAGATCGGGTTACAGTATTGGCATCTGATTACAAATTGGCACTTGATAGGATTAAGACAAATGTAGACATTGTTTTTGCTGATCCACCCTATGATGAGGGATATAATTTTGAAATACTTGAAAGTCTTTCTGAAAGAGATGTTTTGTCTGATAATGGCATAGTGATTATCGAGCATTCAAAACGGGCTGATTTGCCTGATGAATTTGGAATTTTTGAAAAATACAAATATAAAAAGTATGGTAAAACATGCTTGAGCTTTTTTAGAAAAAAAGATTCTAGATTATAAATTTATATAAATATAGAGGAGGCATAGCATGAGCAAAGCTCTTTATACAGGCTCGTTTGATCCTGTAACTAATGGACACATAGATATTATTAAGAGGGCAGCAAAACTATTTGATGAGCTCGTAGTAGGCGTAATTGAGAATCCGCAGAAAACGCCTTTGTTCACATCTGAGGAAAGGGTTGATATGCTAGAAGAACTTTTTAGGGATGTTGACAATATCAAAGTAGAATCTTTTGAGGGCCTCTTAGCTGATTTTGTTAATGAAAATGAATTTACGGCTGTTGTAAGGGGACTTAGAGCTATAACGGATTTTGAATATGAAATATCTATGGCACAGATGAATGCACAGTTGTTTAACGATGGAATAGAGTCTATTTTCTTAATGACGAGCCCTGCAAACTCTTTTGTTAGCTCTTCGATGGTGAAGGAGGTAGTTTCTCTTGGGGGAAATGCTGCAGGCCTTGTTCCAGACTGCGTTTTCTTAAGGATGAAAGAAAAATACAAAAGTTGAATGTAATGTTTTTTTACTGTATAATTAATTAATATAATATTTAGGAGAGGTGCAAGATGACAGTATTAGAAATGCTTGCAGAAATGCATGAAAAAATTGAAACGCCGAAGAATGTTTTGTTGACTAACAAGGTTATGGTCGATAGAGAAGAATTCCTTGAACTTATCAGCAGTATCAGCGAGGCACTTCCAGATGACCTTACAGAAGCGATGTGGATTAATAAAAACAAAGATATGATTTTGAGTGAAGCAGAGCAGAATGCAAAGCAGATAATTGCAAATGCTAATAAGTTGGCTTCGGACCTAGTAGAAGATGATATTATTACAAAAAAGGCCAAGGAAAGAGCTACTCAAATCACACTTGAATCCGAGGTATACTGCAGAGATTTAAAAATTAAAACATTTGAATACGTTGACAAAATGTTATTCAACATGGCTGAGCAACTTGATGGTATCTATGTTTCGAAATTCAGAGACATGGTAAATTCTATTGAGCAAACTTTTTCAGAAGCAAATGAAACCATTAATATTAATAGACAGGAAGTAATTTCACTGGCAGAATCTACTGTAAGAGAAGGAAAAAAACTCGACTAAGATGCATGTTGTCGGTATTGTTGCTGAATTTAATCCTTTCCATGGTGGGCATGGCTACTTGATCGATAAGATCAAAGAAAAGTATCCTGATAGTCTTTTAATATCGGTGATGAGCGGGAACTTTGTACAAAGGGGAGAGCCGGCTCTATATGACAAGTGGAGAAGAAGCCGGGTTGCTGTTGAAAACGGAATTGATTTGGTTGTACAACTTCCAACTAGATTTAGCAATGCGAGCAGCTATTTTTTCTCATATGGCGCGATCGAAATTTTAAATTCACTAGGGGTCAATACAATTGCATTTGGTTCCGAAATTGGAGATTTAAACAAAATACTTGAGATTGCAAATGTTTTGTATGATAATTCATCTCAGTTAAATGAATATGCCGCATCAAGAGTAAAAGATGGGATTTCATTCCCTAAGGCAAGAGATGAATTTTTGAAAAGTAGGCTTGTAGATTCGTATCTATTTTCAGAGTCGAATTTTAGTGGAAAATTCTCTATCGCTCCCAATGATATACTTGGAATAGACTATATCCTATCGTCTAAGAAGATTAGTTATGATGGTGATTTTTTCGTTGTAAAACGCATTGGATTAGAACATAATTTATCAGCTTCGATAATTCGAGATAATTTTTATTCACAAAATCCTGACTTGCTTCAATCGCTGCAAGATAGGTTTTTTGCTGTTTTAGCTTCAAAGATGTCTGCAGTAATTTCTAATGATTTTCTTCAGACTAAATCAACTTATGATTTTGAACTGTATAACACCCTGAAGAAGGAATGGCGAACGGCTAAAAATACACAAGATATAGAAAATATTTTGGTTAATAAGATGCATACAAGGGCACGTGTTCGAAGATTTCTAATTTCTATATTAATGGGTGTAGATATGCCATATGATAGCAATGCTTGTGGGTATAATCTTATATATCCGTTAGCATTTAATACAAAAGGCGCTAGATACCTAAAAGAAATAAAAAATAATAAAATTAATATTGGATTTTTAGATGGAATAAAGACCAATTATATCAATTTAGACGAATCGCTTAAAACTATTTCTGAAGAAGAGATAAGGGCAACTGATATCTATAATATTTTGATGTCAAATGATCTATATAAGAATTGTGAATTTGTTATGAATCCACAATTTATAGAAATACAACCCTAAATTTGCTATTGTTGAATTTGAATATATTTTGCTGTATAATTTTTTTGTAAAAATAATGATATTGTAACTTATAGGAATATGGAGGAGAAAAATGAAAGTTTTGGTAATTAACTGCGGAAGTTCCTCACTTAAGTATCAGGTTCTTGATATGACAAATGAGCAGCTTCTTTGCAAAGGTCTTGTTGAAAGAATCGGTATGGAAGGCTCTGTAATAAATCATACCAAGTTTGGACATGACAAGATTAAAAAAGAAATCGAGATGAAGGACCACAAGGATGCAATTGCTCAAGTTCTTGCTATGATTCAGGATCCTGAACAGGGTGTGGTTAAGTCAATGGATGAAATAGGTGCTGTAGGCCATAGAGTTGTACATGCTGGAGAAAAATATGCTACCTCTGTATTGATTGATGACAGCGTTCTTAAAGCTCTAGAAGAGTGTGTTGAGCTGGCTCCACTACATAATCCACCAAATTTGCTCGGTATTCATGCATGTCAGGAACTTATGCCAAATACACCTATGGTAGGCGTTTTTGATACCGCATTTCACCAAACTATGCCTCCACAAAATTATTTATATGCTCTTCCATATGAATATTATACAAAATATGGCATTAGGAAATATGGCTTCCACGGCACATCTCATAAATATGTAGCACAGAGAGCTTCATCAATTCTTAATATCAATATTAATGATCTTAAGATAATCACATGTCACCTTGGAAATGGAGCGTCAGTATCTGCAATCAAATATGGTAAAGTTGTTGATACATCAATGGGATTCACCCCTCTTCAAGGTCTTGTAATGGGTACAAGAAGTGGAGATATTGACCCTGCAATCGTAACGTATATAAGAAAGAAAGAGAACTTGCCGCAGGGCGTTGTTAACGATATTTTAAACAAGAAGTCAGGGGTACTCGGTATTTCTGGAATATCAAGCGATTTCCGTGATTTGGAAGAAGCTGTTGCTGAAGGAAATGAAAGAGCAGAACTAGCTCTTAGGGTATTTTGTCAGAAAGTTAGATTTTACATAGGGGCATATATTGCTGAAATGAATGGTCTTGATGCTCTTGTATTTACAGCAGGTGTAGGAGAAAACAGTGCAGAGATGAGGGCTCATATCTGTAATGAAATGGGTAATCTTGGAATTAAACTTGACCTTATGAAGAACAAAGTAAGAGGTCAGGAGAAGGTAATCTCAACTGATGACTCTAAGGTGAAAATCCTTCTGATACCAACAAATGAAGAGTTGATGATTGCTAGAGATACATACGAAATTGTGTCAGCACTTTAGTTCTTGACATAAAGCAGTATTTAAGGTTATAATTACAAAGTTATTAAAAGATTTTAAGGAGGTGTATAATATGGCAGTTCCAAAGAGGAGAACTTCTAAAGCTAAGAGAGACAGCAGAAGAACACCTAATATGAAGAAGGCTAATCCTGGACTTTCAATTTGTCCACAGTGTCATGAACCTAAGCTTCCACACAGAGTTTGCCCAAATTGCAACTATTATGACGGCAAGGAAGTAATTGCTGAACCTGTAGAAGCTTAATTATCATTAACGTCTAATAAAAGGAATTTATTAACCCCGTAATTCAATTGCGATTCTATTGAAATTCAGTTGATAACGGGGCCTTTTATTATTGAAAAATCAACACTTTTAGTGTATAATATTGGTGTTATTTCAGATAGGAGAATTTAATATGAAACTTAATAAAAAAATAAGAGTTGGAATTATTGGAGCAACAGGTATGGTAGGGCAACGATTTGTAACATTGCTTTCAGATCATCCTTGGTTTGAAATTACTGCACTTGCGGCAAGCAAAAGAAGTTCCGGTAAAACTTATAAAGAAGCTGTTTCTGGACGATGGAAGATGGATGTAGAAATCCCTACGAATGTTGCGGATTTAAGGGTGATGGATATAAATGATGTCGATAATGTTTCTTCATTGGTTGATATGGTTTTTAGTGCTGTTGATATGCCAAAAGACGAAATCAAAGAAATAGAAGATACTTATGCAAAAACAGAGACGCCTGTTGTATCTAACAATAGTGCACATAGGTGGACAGAAGATGTTCCAATGCTTATTCCTGAGATTAATGATGATCACTGTGAAGTAATAGAATCACAGAAGAAAAGGCTAGGGACTTCTAGGGGATTTGTTGCTGTTAAGCCAAATTGCTCAATTCAGGCTTATGTACCGCTTCTAGCCGCATGGAAGGAGTATGAACCTCAGGAACTTGCAATATCGACATATCAGGCAATTTCGGGTGCAGGCAAAACCTTTAAGGAGTGGCCTGAAATGATCGAAAATATCATACCATATATCGGTGGTGAAGAAGAGAAGAGTGAAAAAGAGCCTCTTAAGGTCTTGGGAGAAGTTAATAATGGCAAAATTGTTAATAAAGAGGGTCTTTCTATTACTTGCCAATGCCTCAGAGTTCCAGTTTTGAATGGTCATACAGCATCCGTTTTTATCAAATTTAAAAATCATCCATGCAAAGATGAACTTATAGAGAAATTAATAAAATTTAAAGGATTTCCACAAAGGGAAAATCTGCCAAGTGCTCCAAAGCAATTTATACACTACATGCGGGAAGACGACAGACCTCAGGTTAAGCTTGATGTAGACTGTGAAAACGGTATGGCAATTTCTGTAGGAAGGCTTAGGGAAGACAGTGTTTATGATTTCAAATTCATAGGATTAGCACATAATACCCTTAGAGGAGCTGCGGGTGGGGCCGTACTCTGTGCTGAAACGCTTGTAGCTAAAGGTTATATTACAAATAAAGATAGATAAGGGGATATAAGTCATATCTTTATATGTTTAAAATTTTAATTTATATGTAAAGATATATTTGTGGATAGGAGTATATATGGGATATATTGAAGCAATAATTTTAGGTTTGGTGCAAGGCCTTTCAGAATTTCTACCGATTAGTAGTTCTGGACATTTGGCTCTTCTAGAAAATTTATTTGAAATCAAAGAAGACTCAGTAATCTTCTTTGCAGTTCTGCTACATATAGGCACGTTGGTTTCAATTTTTATTGTATATCACGAGGATATTTATGCATTAATAAAAGAGTTATTTCTCTTATTCAAAGACATATTTACTGGTAAAGGTTTGAAAATAGAGGAAAGACCAATTCGTAAATTAGGAATTATGATAATTGTGTCAAGTATACCTACTGCAATTATGGGCTTGTTATTTTCTGATTATATTGACAGAATTTTCGGTTCTCTTACTGTGATTTCAATATGCTGGATTATTACTGGTTTTATACTTCTTTTTTCTGAAAAGTTGAATAATAATAAAAAAGAAATCGAAGGTATGAAATATAGAAATGCAATTTTTGTTGGAATATGCCAAGGGCTGGCTATAATGCCTGGTATATCAAGATCAGGCTCAACAATAGTTGGAAGCCTTGTGACTGGATTAAAGAGAGAGTTTGCGGTTGAATTTGCGTTTCTAATATCAATACCTGCAATACTAGGATCAGCTGTTTTGGAATTTCCAAAAGCTATAAAAGCAGGCATTGAACCGTCAACAATAGGGCCTATGATAGTGGGATTTTTGGTTGCTGCAATTTCTGGATATTTTGCAATCACTACAATGATTAGAATAGTATCTAAACATAGGATGAGATATTTTTCATATTATGTTTGGATTTTAGGTGTGGGAACTTTTATTTATTCTGTTTTGTTCTAATCTTGTTAAGCTAAAGACCTGCACTACTATATATAATTACAGAACATTTTAACAATTTATATATTTTATCAATTAAAAAATATAAATTGTTTATCTTAAAAGGGGAATAAATTGTCATCGAATAAACGGAATTCTAATAATGTATCAAAGAGGCGTAGGACTCAATCTATGAAGCCGGTTACGAAGTCGAGCAATCAAAAAACTGTGCACAAGGAAGATGTCACAAATAACAAACTTATATATGAAGTTTGGGGATTTGTTCTCATTGCAGTAGGTATATTTATATTTGCTGCATTAGTATTTGATGCTGGAGGAATTGTCGGTGAAAACATAGCATTACTTTTTAAAGGATGCTTTGGAATTTTAGCTCTTACTCTACCATTTTTCATCTTAATTTCAGGAATAATATTAATAATTAAAAAAACAAGAAATTTTGCAACAAAAACGATCGTGCTTATGTTTGCTATATTTTTATTGTTTTCATTATTAAATTCAGGACGTTTTGTAGATGCAAATAATACAAAATACTCTCTGCTAGATTACTACGAATTATCTAAAACTTATGATAGCGGAGGGTTGATTCCTATGGCAATATCAGGATTCATAGTTTCAATATTAGGGAAGGTTGGGCTTTATATCTTTGGTATAGTTGGTATTATTATTTCTGTTTTGCTACTAAGGAATAAACCTTTATCATCTAGCTTTGGAAATATTGAAAACAAAATATCAACAAAAAAGGCTGAACAAAGAGAAAAAAAAGAAGCAGAACGAATAAGGGTCGAAGAACTTCGAAAAGAAAAAGAAAGAGAAGAAAAACTAAGGCAAGAGATATTAAGAAATAAAGCTATGGAAGCTGAAGCATTTCTTAACTCCGGCGAACTAATTGATTATAGATATGATTTTGAAAGTGGTAAAAACTCTGATTTTTCATATTTAAGTAACAGCGGAAGAACTCTAAAATATACAAGTGATGCAGATATATTTGGATCCGATTCAGAAAAAATAGATGATTCAAAAACGGAGAACAGGCAAGATGTACTAAGGTTTGATCATATTGATAAAAATGAAGGAACTCAAGAAAAATTTCCTGCTAACTCCAACGATAACGATATAAAAAAACCTGAGAAAACAATATCAAACAAAGAGGCAAAAGAGGCGTTTCTATCAGAAGATGAATTAAATAAGACCAAACCGAGTACTAGATATAAGTTGCCTACACTTAATTTGCTAGTGCCTCCGGAACCTGAAAATAAGGTAGATACAAGACAGCTTAGGTTTATGGCCGCACATCTTGAGGATACGCTATCCAGCTTTAACGTTGACGCTAAAGTTATTAACGTAACCCAAGGTCCTGCGATTACAAGGTATGAAATTCAGCCAAATGTTGGTGTAAAAGTTTCAAAAATTGTTAGTCTTGCAGATGATATTGCACTAAATTTAAGAGCAAAAAGTATCAGAATAGAAGCTCCAATACCAGGCAAAGCTGCTGTTGGAATTGAAGTTGAAAATGGCAGTATACATATGGTCAGGGTCAGCGAATTGATTTCCTCAAGAGTGTTTAAATCTGCTAAATCCAAAATTGCCTTTGGTGTTGGTAAAGATATCTCTGGAAATCCTATCGTTTCTGATATCAAATCTATGCCGCATCTTTTAATTGCAGGATCAACTGGCTCAGGAAAGTCAGTTTGCATTAACAGTATGATCGCAAGTATTTTGTACAAGGCGAAGCCAGATGAGGTAAAATTGATTTTAGTTGATCCTAAAGTTGTAGAACTTGGTAACTACAATGGTATACCTCATTTGCTTATTCCTGTCGTTACAGAGCCTGCAAAGGCCGCTGCAGCACTTAATTGGGCTGTTGTGGAGATGAACGAGAGATATAATAAATTTGCAAAACTTGGAGTAAGAGATCTTGAATCATATAATGAAAAGATGATTCATCAGGGCAGCAAAGACGACAAACTCCCACAGATTGTTATAATCGTAGACGAACTAGCTGATCTTATGATGGCTGCTCCTTCTCAAGTTGAAGAATCCATCTGTAGACTTGCTCAAAAAGCTAGAGCAGCTGGTATGCACATTGTAGTTGCAACTCAAAGGCCTTCAGTAGACGTTATCACAGGGCTTATTAAAGCTAATATACCATCTAGAATCGCTTTTGCAGTTTCTTCGCAATTCGATTCAAGAACAATCCTGGATATGTCAGGTGCCGAAAAACTCGTAGGTAATGGAGATATGCTATATAATCCTATGGGAATAAAAAAGCCTAAACGTGTTCAAGGTTGTTTTATTTCGGATCAGGAAGTAAATAATATAATTGAGTATGTGAAATCTCAGGTAGAAGAGGTGGAATACTCAGGTGATGTTATAAAAACAATTGAAAACGACAATTTATCACCAAAGCAATCTAAGGGCGATGAAGACGATGAATTGATGAGCGAAGCTATAGAATGCGTTATCAATGCTGGTCAGGCTTCTGTTTCCATGCTGCAAAGACGATTTAGGATAGGCTACAATAGAGCGGCAAGAATTGTTGATGCAATGGAAGAAAGGGGAATAGTTGGTCCTCAGGATGGCAGCAAACCAAGGCAAGTATTACTTACTGAAGATGAATTTCAGCAGATGAGCATAACGGAAGAATAAGAGGGTTTATGAAAATCAATATACAGACACTCGGTTGCATGAAGAATATAAATGACAGCCAAGAAGCAGCTGCTACATTGGAGTCATTTGGGCACAAAATAATAGACAATCCTATCGATGCGGATATAATTATCGTTAATACCTGTGGATTCATAGATGATGCAAAAAGAGAATCCATAGATAGAATTCTTTCAATGGCAAACATAAAGGAGACTAATAAAAAGACAAAACTTGTAGTATCGGGTTGCCTTTCTCAAAGGTATGTCGAGGAATTGACAGAAGAAATGCCGGAGGTTGACTGTTTTGTAGGCGTAAATGAGTATGAGAAACTTCCTCAAATACTTGAAAGGGTATATGATGGGGAGCGAATATCAATTGCAAGATCTTACGATCATGGCCCACTAAAATATTTTGAAAGAAAGTTGCCAGAGAATCCGTATTCTATGCACATTAAGATAGCAGAGGGCTGTAATAATGGATGTGCATATTGTATAATTCCAAAAATCAGAGGCCCATTTAGGAGTCTTCCAATTGAGGATATTCTTAAGGAGGCACAAAAATTAGCTAATGCTGGATGCAAGGAGCTTGTCCTCATAGCACAGGATTTAACTTATTACGGCAGGGATCTTTACGGAGATTTTGTTTTACCCGATCTTTTAAGAAAACTTTGCAAGATTGAAGGTATTCAGTGGATTAGGCTTATGTATTGCTATCAGGAGAGAATCACTGATGAACTTATTGATGTCATTGCAAGCGAAGAAAAAATTTGTAAATACATAGATATACCTCTGCAGCATTCTTCAGATAAGGTTCTTAAACTTATGAGAAGAAGGACTACCGAGGCAGAAATTCAGAATACTATCGATAAACTTCGTGAAAAAATTCCAGGTATTCATATAAGAACTACACTGATTGTTGGTTTTCCTGGAGAGAATGAAGACGATTTCAATAATCTCTATGACTTCGTTGAATCAAATAAATTTGATCGACTTGGAGTGTTCAAATACTCACGTGAAGAGGGGACAGTAGCGGCGGAAATGCCAGATCAGGTCGATGAAGAAATTAAAGAAGATAGACTTGATGCTATAATGAATTTACAAATGGGCATTTCTTTACAAAATAACAAAGAAAAAATTGGTCGTATTATGCCTGTAATTATAGATGAAATTGAAGATGATGGATATGTGGGAAGAACGCAGTACGACGCTTTTGAAATTGATAATTCTGTAATATTTACAACTAAAGATAAAAATTCTCATAAGGTTGGAGACATCGTGGATGTAAGAATAATAGATGCATATGATTATGATCTAGTTGGTGAGGAGGCATAGGGAAATGAATTTACCTAATAAATTAACGATTGCGAGAGTTATACTTGTACCAGTTTTTATTATTTTTTACGCATTGCAATGGTATATACCAGCTGTAATTGTTTTCCTTATTGCTTCGTTTACAGATTATTTGGATGGTCATCTTGCAAGAAAATATAATCTTGTGAGCAATTTTGGCAAAATCATGGACCCTCTAGCTGATAAAGTATTAGTTTACGCTGCCTTTGCGCTTCTAGTAGAGTCTCATCTGATACCTGCCTGGATGCTTATTGTCATACTTGCAAGAGAATTTACCGTTGCGGGAATGAGAACTGTTGCTGCATCAGAGGGGATTGTAATTGCGGCCGCAATGAGTGGCAAGATAAAGACTGTTTTACAGATGATTGCCGTACCCCTCCTTTTGATGGTCCCTGTATTTGGTGAAGCAACATTTATATACCATGTCATATTTATACTCGCAAAAGTATTTCTATGGGCCTCACTTATTATGACGGTATATTCAGGGGTTGAGTACGTTAAAGATAACATTCAAGTTTTTAGAGTCTAGGTGACAAAGGAGTAAAACATGAAAGCAGCTGTGCTTTGCGTAGGAACGGAACTCTTATTTGGACAAACAGTTAATACAAATGCGACCTATATTTCACATCAATTGCAATTGCTTGGATTTGATGTTTTGTATCACTATGTTGTAGGTGATAATCCACAAAGGCTAGAACGTCTTCTTGATGTATGCTTTGAAGACTGTGATCTCATAATCACAACCGGTGGTCTTGGGCCTACTGAAGATGATTTAACAAAAGAGACGATTGCAAAATATTTTGGTGATGAACTTGTTTATGACGAAGAAAGTTTGTCTCGATTAAAAAAATATTTTGTTGATACAAATAGAAAGATGACGGAAAATAATCTTAAACAGGCACTTTTACCGTCGAAGTCAATCGTTTTTCCTAATTCATATGGCACTGCACCCGGATTTCTTTTGAGTAAAGATGAAAAATACATTATCTCACTTCCAGGACCTCCAAAAGAAATGACTAAGATGTTTGACAAAGAGGTTTTTCCGTATTTGTCAAAAAAACAGAATGGCGCTCTGTTTTACAAGATTATAAGGACATATGGTATAGGTGAATCAGCGCTTGAAACTGCTTTACTCCCTCTTATTCACGGTCAGACTGATCCAACTATTGCTACATATGCAAAAGAGGGGGAATGTAGCATAAGGATTGCTTCTAAAAGGGAAACCTTGCAGGAAAGTGAATCTGCCGTTGATATGATGATTGGTAAAGTGTATGAGATTATAGGTGATTATATATATTCTGAAAATGATGAGGAATATGCTAAAGTTCTGGTGGATAAACTGATATCAGAAAATCTTACTCTTACATCTGTTGAATCCTGTACAGGCGGAATGTTTGCATCAACCATAACTGATATTAGCGGCGCATCTAATTGCTTTAAAAGAGGATATGTTACATATTCTAACGAGAGCAAAATACATGATGTCGGTGTGGATGCAAAGTTAATTGAGAAGTATACCGCTGTCAGTGAAGAGGTTGCACGCGACATGGCTATTAAAGGGTTGGAAAAAGCGAATGCGGATATATGTGTCTCGGTAACTGGCATTGCAGGCCCAGATTCTTGGGAGAATTTTTCACCTGGTACTATATTTGTTGGAGTAGCATTTAATCCTGGAAAACGTACCAAAGACAAGGACATCATTGGCGGTAGATTATGTTTTGTACAAAACTTAGATACTAGAAGAACTGATAGAAATAAGAATAGGAAATATGCTGTTCTTGCTATGATTGATATGGTATATAAAACAATAAAAATTTCATAATTATATTAAAATTTAGCAACAAAATATTAATATTAAACATTATCGTCTTGCGCTATTGACCTCAGACTTGAGATAGGTTAATATATAAATAAGAACAAATGTTCTCGAAGGAGGATTTTATGGCAAATAAAAAAGAATCAGCTAAAGTAGAAAATATAAAGGATCGCTCGGAAGAAGAAAAAATCAAAGCTTTATCGCTTGCTCTCGAAAAGATTGAGAAAGAATATGGTGCAGGTGCCATAATGAAAATGGGTGATAGGCCGAAGTTGAATATAAGTTCTATACCAACTGGGTCTATTTCTCTTGATATTGCAACTGGTATAGGTGGCGTTCCAAAGGGGAGGATAGTTGAAATATTTGGACCAGAGTCATCGGGTAAAACAACTCTGACCCTCCATATAATTGCAGAAGCTCAGAAGCAAGGTGGTAAGGCCGCGTTTATAGATGCTGAACATGCACTTGATCCTGTATATGCTAGAAATTTAGGTGTTGATATAGATGAACTATTAATTTCTCAGCCTGATACAGGTGAACAAGGTCTTGAAATATGTGACATGCTTGCAAGAAGTGGAGCAATTGATTTAATCGTTATAGACTCAGTAGCAGCTCTTGTTCCCAAAGCAGAAATTCTTGGAGATATGGGAGATTCACATGTTGGTTTACATGCAAGACTTATGTCACAAGCTCTTAGAAAACTTACTGGAACAATCAATAAATCTGGTACAAGTGTAATATTTATCAACCAGCTCAGGGAAAAAGTTGGTGTTATTTATGGCAGCCCAGAAGTAACAACAGGTGGAAGAGCACTGAAGTTCTATTCCTCTATGAGACTGGATGTAAGAAAACAGGAAACTATTAAGCAAGGAGATACATTCCTTGGAAATAGGACTAGAGTCAAGGTTGTAAAGAATAAATTAGCAGCTCCATTTAAATATGCAGACTTTGATATAATGTATGGGCAAGGTATATCAAGATCAGGAGATATATTAGATTGTGCTGTAGATGCTAAAATAGTAAATAAAGCCGGCTCTTGGTACAGTTATCAAGGTGAACGAATGGGTCAAGGAAGAGAAAATGTTAAGCTATATTTCGAATCTCACCCTGAAGTTTTGGATGAACTTTATGATAAAGTCATGGATACCTTAAAACCAGATTATGATGAAAATGATGATTCAGATAAGAGGTCTTCAAATAATGTCAATAATAATTCTAATAATGATGACCCTAAACCTATTGAACTCGAAGTGGATGAAGATGGCGTTGTAATCGAATAAAGATGTTGACATGCACTGTGAAAGATGCTATTATTACATAGTTAGCCGCACATAAGAGGTCTAAAAATGTAAATCATACCTCATTGGCGAGACTGGTAAGAGGAGGAATATGTAATGTACGCTATTATTGAAACAGGTGGAAAGCAGTACAGAGTAGTAGATGGAGATGTACTTCGCATTGAAAAAATCAATGCAAAAGTTGGTGATACCATTTATTTTGAAAATGTACTTATGATTGGTGAAGGTTCTGATGTTAAAGTTGGAACGCCTTACATTGACGGTCAAAAGGTTGCTGCTGAAGTTGTTGATCATGGAAGAGGAGATAAGGTTGTTATTTTTAAATACCTACCTAAGAAAGATTCAAGAACTAAACAGGGACATAGACAGCCTTATACTGAGGTTAAAATTAATCTAAACCAAAAGTCTACTAAGGTCAAAGAAACTGCAAAAGTTGAAAATAAGACGGAAGAAAAACCGAAGAAATCTGAAGCAAAACCATCTATTTCTATGAAGAAAGATGAAATTATTGCTTTTGCAAAAGAAAGAAATATCGAAATTGATGAAAAAGCAACTAAAGCTGTGTTAATCGAGACAATCGAAGCAGCGTTAAAGTAGTTTTGTAACAGGGAGGTGAACTGGTATGGCAAGTAAAAAGGGAGTAGGTAGCTCTAAAAACGGTCGAGATTCCGAGTCCAAACGATTAGGCGTTAAGACAGGTGACGGTCAGTTTGTTAGTGCTGGTAGCATTCTTGTAAGACAGAGAGGAACTAAACTTCATCCTGGTAACAATGTGGGCAAAGGCGGAGATGATACTTTGTTCGCAACAATAGATGGAAACGTTAAATTCGAGCGTAAAGGCAAGACGAAAAAACAGGTTAGCGTATATCCAAAGGAAGCATAAGAATGCCAAAGGGTCCTCATTAGGGCCCTTTTTAAATGAATGGAGTATTACATTATGTTTATAGATAGAGCTAAAATTCATATAGTTTCTGGTAAAGGCGGCAATGGAGCTGTTTCTTTCCGTAGAGAACCATTTGTTCCAGAAGGTGGTCCAGATGGAGGAGACGGTGGTGACGGTGGAAACATAGTTTTTCAAGCTGATCGCAATTATAGGACCCTAATGGATTTTAAATACAAGAAAAAATATCAAGCCGAAAATGGACAAGATGGTATGAGGAAAAAAAGATTCGGCAAAAATGGTGAAGATCTTATTATTAAGGTTCCTATAGGCACAGAAATAATCGAAGCTCAGAGCAATAAACTTATGGTTGATATGGTTGAAGACGGACAAACATTTGTTGCCGCAAAAGGCGGGAGAGGTGGCAAAGGTAATGATAGGTTTAAAAACTCCGTTAGACAGGCGCCCAACTTTGCTCAGGCAGGTGGTTTTGCAATTGAAAGGGACGTTATACTTGAGCTAAAGGTTTTAGCTGATGTAGGTCTTGTAGGCTTTCCTAACGTTGGAAAATCAAGTTTTCTTGCTGTGACAACTTCTGCTAAACCTAAAATTGATAATTATCATTTCACAACAATTTCTCCTAATCTAGGAGTCGTTGAAATACATAATAGAAACTTTGTTTTAGCAGATATAGCTGGTATAATCGAAGGCGCCCATAAGGGAGTTGGACTTGGTTTAAGATTTTTGAAACATATTGAAAGAACCAAAGTCTTAATACATGTTGTTGATGTTTCTGGAAGTGAAGGCCGTGATCCAATTGAAGATTTTGAAAAAATAAATAATGAACTTGAATTATATAGCAAACAAGTAGGTAAAAAGCCACAAATTGTTTGTGCTAACAAAATTGATCTAATTGGAGAGGATTCAGAACAATATATAAAATTTAAGGAGTATATTCAGTCTAAAGGATTAGAAGTATATCCAACTTCTGCGCCCCTTAAAATAGGTGTGCAGGACGTACTTGATGCTGCACTTCGAAAACTAGATGAAGAATTAAATAATCCTACGTCTGAGCCAGATATCGAATATTTTGATATGTCCATTGATGATAATGATCCAGACTTTAAAAATGTATATGCACGTAAAGAAGGAAATACATATGTTCTAGAAGGAAAACAACTTCAAAAGATCTTTGATTCTACTAATTTCAATGATTTAGGATCGATGAGATACCTATATAAATATGTTGAGAAAAGCGGCGCAATAGATAAATTAATAGAAATGGGTCTTGAGGAAGGAGATACTATTAAAATCTCTAATTTTGAGTTTGAATACTATGACGAATACTAATATAAAGAATAGCGTTAAAAAACATAAAGATATCAATATAATAAACATCAATCCAATACTAAAAGACGTGGAAAAGCCTGGTAGATATATTGGATGCGAAAAGAATGCCGTTATAAAGGATTTAACCAAAACTGACTTGACTTTTGGATTCGCCTTCCCAGATTTATACGAGATAGGCATGTCATATATGGGGTTACAAATACTGTATGATTTAATAAATCGTATACCTGAGATTGCATGTGAAAGAGTTTTTTCACCAGCGATTGATATGGAAGAAATCTTACGAAATGAATCCATTCCACTTTTTACGTTGGAGAATAAAATCGCATTGCATTCCCTTGATGTTCTTGGATTTACTTTACAGTATGAGATGTCATTTACAAATATTTTGAACATTCTTGAAGTAGGTAAGATTCCACTAAAATCTATCGATAGAAGAGAAGAAGATCCCCTTATAATTGCAGGCGGACCATGTGCATTTAATCCAGAGCCCCTAGCAGATTTTATTGATATTTTCATAGTAGGAGATGGAGAAAAATCTTTACCAGAAATTTTAACAAAATATAAACATCATAAAAATAATGGTGGAAATAAATATGATTTTCTTAAACTCATTGCGGAGGATAGCACAAAGGAAAATCTAGGTGTATATGTTCCGCAATTTTATGATGAAATATATAACTGTGATGGAACTGTAAAAAAATATAACAAACTTTATGACTTTCTACCTGATGTTATTGAAAAATCAATTGTTTCTGATATTAATGAGGTTAACTATCCTACTAATCCTATTGTTCCATTGATTGAAACTGTCCACGATAGAGCTGTTGTAGAGACTTTTCGTGGATGTACACGAGGCTGTAGATTTTGCCAAGCAGGAATAATTTATCGTCCTATAAGAGAACGTAATAAGGAAAAAATTATAGATATTGCTAAAAAGCAATTGAGATCAACAGGGCATGATGAATTATCGATTTTATCACTATCAACAAGTGATTACAGCCAATTTGAGCCTCTTGCGACCGAGCTTATGGAGTATTGCAAAAACGACAATGTCTCCCTTTCACTTCCTTCGCTTAGGCTTGACTCATTCTCTTTTGAAGTTCTTGAACAAATTCAAGGCTATAAAAAAAGTGGATTGACATTTGCACCCGAGGCCGGTACCCAACGACTAAGAGATGTTATCAATAAAGGGATAACAGATGATGATATATTCAGTTCTGTGGGGCAGGCTATTCAGCTTGGCTGGCACAATATTAAGCTTTATTTTATGATAGGCTTACCGAATGAAAGATATGAGGATTTAGATGGTATTGCTAACATTGCAAAAAGAATAATATATCTCAACAAAACACTTGGCATGCCTGGGAGATTCAATGTTACAGTAAGTGTTTCTAATTTTGTTCCAAAAGCTCATACTCCTTTTCAATGGTGTGGGCAAGATAGTCTAGAATCATTTAGAAAAAAACATGAATATCTTTTACAAAAATTAAAAATTAAAAATGTTAAATTTAATTATCATGACGATGGTGTATCTGTTATTGAAGGTATATTGGCTAGAGGCGACAGGAGAATAGGGAAATTACTCCTTGCAGCACACAATTTGGGATGTAAGTTTGATGGTTGGAGTGAATTTTTCTCAAGAGAACTATGGGAAGAAGCAATGTCAATATCGGGGATAGATGGCAGTTTTTATGCAAGTAGGCATAGAAGTGAAGAAGAAGTTTTTCCATGGGATAAAATAGATACAGGTATTACAAAGGAGTTTTTGCTTAGAGAATGGCATAAAGCACAAAAAGCAGAAACGACTCATGACTGTCGTTATGGATGTGTAGGATGTGGTATGAATAGAAAGACAAATTGTAAATTTGACGGTATTTGGTCAAATCAAGATAAGGATACTAATTACAATTCTTCTGATATAAAAAAAGAGGATGATGAGTATGGGATATAGATATTTATTTGCCTTTCAAAAGACTAATCTTATGGTTTATATTTCTCATCTTGATCTTCAAAGGTTTTTTAGGAGAACCATCAAATCATCAGGATATAAAATTATATACTCTCAAGGTTTCAATCCTCATCCCAAAATGTCAATAGCACAACCTCTTTCTCTGGGGTATGAAGGGTTAGAGGAGTATTTAGAAATTGAACTTGATACAGATACAAATCCAGATTTAATAAAAGAAAATATCAACAAACAGCTGCCTAACGGGCTTAATATTACTATGGTTAAAAAACTTCCTGATGATATAAAATCTATAGCAGCCCTTACTACTTCGGCAGCCTACCGTATCGATTTTAGCGAATCGAAAGTTTCTTTTTCAGAAGATAATGTAAATCAATTTTTATCACAGGAGACTATCTTAGGTACTCGAAGGCATAAAAAAACAAAAAAAATGATTGAAGTACAAATAAAAGACAAGATTAAATCTATGCATTTAGAGGATGGAGTTTTAAAATTTACTGTTGATTGTGGTAGTAACTCCAATTTGAATCCTGAAACTTTACTTAGATCATTTTTAATTTTTTGTGGCTATGTCGATACAGAGTCTATTATAAAAAAATTCCATATTACCAGAGAACAAATATTTTTTCAAAAAGATATAATTTAGAGAGGTTCTTGACAATGTCATAAATTTACTGTAATATAATGTAAATAAATACAGGCGGTGATTTTATGAAAAGTTTGCTTAAGAATCTCAGTTATTTTTGGGAAGATAATAGGAACTATATTAAGGCAGGTGCAATTATACTCGTTATATTAGCAGCTGCTTTTTTATTTGTTTTCTATGGGAAAGATAATGATAATTTAAAGATACATAAAAACAAGTATGATAAGAATATTGATTCTCATTCAATAGAAAAGAAAGATTCAAATTCTTCAAAAGCATCCACTAATAAAAAGAATAAACAAAATAAGGATAAGAAAAATATAGATGGCGGAAGTGATTTATCTGATGAAAATTCAATGTATATTGATATAGAAGGTGCCGTTGTTAATCCCGGTGTCTACAGAATTAGAGAGGGCGACCGTATTTTTCATGCAATTGCAAAAGCCGGTGGTTTAAAGGATACAGCTGATATTAAGAGTATTAACAAAGCGGAGGTGCTTTCCGATGGACAAAAGATTTATATTTATGAACTAGGGGAAGAGGGGGATAGTCGTGGCTTATCCTCCGATGGAAATTCTGGAAAAAAGGTAAACATCAATATTGCTGATGTCAATAAACTTCAAGAAATTGAAGGTATAGGGCCCTCTATGGCGAACCGAATCATCGAATACAGAAATGCAAACGGCAGATTTAAGAAAATCGATGATTTAAAAAATGTAAGTGGCATTGGTGATAAAAGATTTGAAAGTATGAAAAATAGTATTACCATTTAGATTAATCATCTAAATTCAATCATTTTAGAAGGGTATTGATATGATTACAAAAATTGGTCTAGTTGTGAACGATACAACGCTTTTTAATTCTTTAACTAATCATTTTTCGAAAAATAAAAAACAATATAACTTAGAATTTTATTTAAAAAATGGAAGAGAATGCAAGAATTCTTTGAATAAAAGCAAAAATAACGTTGATGTATTTATCTTGGAAGCTGTTTTGCCATATATAAACGGCATAGATATAGCTAGAGAGATATATTTTTCCGGAAGGTATTTAGATTCACCTGGCATAATACTAATATCATCTCTCCAACAGTACGATATATTTTTAGAGGATATGGATATGAATAGAGTTTCATTCCTATTAAAGCCAATTGATTTAAATTACATTGACAAAGAAATTATAAGAATTCAAAGAAATAAATTTTTGACTATTCCATGCAATGAAAGGAAAGAGTTAAGAGGAGTTTCAGAGAAAACATCATTTTATGAAATAAAGAAAAGTAAATATAATAGTACAGAAAAGTTAGTTACAAATATTTTAAATGACTTTGGAATCAATCAGAAATATAAGGGATCTAAATACCTAAAAGATGCAATCCTCATTTCTGTATTTGAAGGAGAAAGATATGATTTTCAAATGAAATCAATTATAATACAAGTTGCAAAATATTATAATAGGCCTAGTGGTTCAATACATTCCTTAATATCAAAGACAGTAAATATAGCAAAATTTGATTCCAGCAAATACAAAGATATAATTTTCTCAGAATCATATTCTTCAAAAAAATTAACGCCAAAAGAATTTATTTTCACAGTTTCTGAATTTGTACGTCTTG
Source organism: Clostridiales bacterium (assembly GCA_028725765.1). Lineage (GTDB taxonomy): Bacteria > Bacillota > Clostridia > Peptostreptococcales > Anaerovoracaceae > S5-A14a. The sequence continues at coordinate 25,058 of JAQYRL010000053.1, read as the reverse complement.
AAGTAAAATGAACTCAATGCTATAATTCAATAATTGCGGAGGGTACAATAATGAAGAATATGAAAGAAGAATTTGAAGATTTAGTTAGGATAACTGAAGAAGAAATTGAGAGAATCAATGAACTGGCTAAAAAATCAAAGAGTAAAGATGGTCTCACTAATAATGAAATTGAAGAGCAAAAACATTTAAGGCGTAAATATATTGACTCCTTTAAAGCTAACCTAAAAAATCATCTCGACTTAATGAAAAAATAACTTAAACACACGTTTAATCTTAGATGAATTTTGGTATAAGTTAGTTAGTGTTAATGAAAGAAGGATTTTGTATATGAGAAATGTTTATTTAGATTACTCTGCAACAACTCCAGTGAAAGATGAAGTTTTGCAGGCAATGATACCATATTTTACAGAAAATTTTGGGAATCCATCCAGTTTATATTCAAGTGGATTAAATTCAAAGAAAGCAATCGATAACGCAAGGAAACAACTTGCAGAATTGATAAATGCTAGTCCAGATGAAATAGTATTTACAGGCTCAGGGACAGAGGCTGATAACTGGGTTTTGCAAGGTGTAGCAGATGCAATGAGAAAAAAAGGCAAGGGTAATCATATTATTACCACTAAAATTGAACACCATGCAATCTTACATACCTGTGAGTATTTGCAGACACAAGGTTTTGAGGTTACTTATCTCGATGTTGAGCCTGATGGAAGAATTGATCCAGCCAAACTAGAAAAGGCAATCACTGACAAAACTATATTAGTTTCAATTATGTTGGTGAATAATGAAGTTGGTACAATACAAGATATAAGAGAACTAGCCGGTATAGCTAAAAGACGCAAAATTCTGTTCCACACAGATGCAGTTCAAGCTCTTGGTAATGTCCCAATTGATGTAGATGTTCTCGGAGTTGATTTTTTATCAATGTCAGCACACAAGATTTATGGCCCTAAGGGAATGGGTGCATTGTATATTAGAAAGGGGAATCGTCTATCTAACTTTATTCACGGTGGTGCACAAGAGATGGGTAAACGTGCTGGTACCGAAAATTTACCTGGAATAGTTGGATTTGGAAAAGCAGCCGAGATAGCAAAAAGAGATTTTGATAAACACGTAAAACATTCACAAGAAATGAGAGATTATCTTTTGTCAAGAATCACTGAAGAGATTCCTGATGTTGAAATAAATGGAACAATGAAGTATAGACATCCTGGTAATTTGAATGTCACTTTTGATTTTATAGAAGGAGAATCTCTATTAATTCTTTTGGATATGAAGGGAATATCGATCTCAACAGGATCAGCATGTTCTTCAAAATCTTTAAAACCATCGCATGTTCTAGATGCAATGGGAGTACCATGGGAGAAAATTCATGGCACTGTAAGAATGACTGTAGGCGATTTCACAACTAGAGAAGACGTAGATTATGTAGTAAATGAACTTAAAAATATAGTAATTAAATTAAGGGAGATATCCCCAATAAATCATGAGAAAGGGTGGTAAAAATGGCTTTATATAATGAAAAAGTAATGGATAACTTTTTAAATCCTAAAAATGTAGGTGAGATGGAAAATCCTGATGGAACAGGAGTATATGGAAGTCCTGTTTGCGGAGATATGATGCAGATACAGATTAAGGTTGAAGACGACATTATAAAGGACGCTAAATTCAAAACATTTGGATGTGGTTCTGCAATTGCATCATCTAGTATGGCAACTTCTATGATCATCGGAAAATCCATTGATGAAGCACTTGAACTTACTAATAAACAGATCGTGGACGAACTTGGAGGATTACCTCCTGTAAAAATTCACTGTTCTGTTCTTGCAGATCATGCGATTAAGTCAGCTATTTATGACTATGCACAGAAAAATGGTAAGACTTATAAGGGTCTTGAAGGATTTGATCCTGACGCAGACGATGATGACCACCATGACGTTGAATAAAAATAAGGTTTTATTAGGCTTGAGCGGCGGGGTCGACAGTACCACTGCCGCTCTCTTTTTACAAAAAAAAGGATTCAATGTCACTGGATTTTACTTTGAGGTAATAGGTGACAAATCCGAGGCTGCTGAAGATGCAAAAAAAGTAGCCGATGAGCTTGGAATACCACTAATAACCTTCGATGCATCAAAAAAATTCAGAGATATTGTTATTGAGAATTTTTTGAGTTCATACAAAATAGGCAAAACACCTAATCCATGTGTTTTGTGTAACCCTGAAATAAAGTTTAAATTACTCCTTGAGCATGCAGATAAAATAGGAGCATATTATATTGCAACTGGTCATTATGCTAGGATATTTCACAATCTTTCTACTGAAAAATATTTTGTGCAAAGAGGAATTAATGAAAAAAAAGATCAGTCCTATATGCTCTATAGGCTTGGGCAGGATGTTTTGAGCCGTCTTATCTTTCCTTTGGGTATGTCAAAAGACAAAGGAGAAGTCAGAGAAATCGCTTATGAAAATCATCTTTCAAATGCTGGAAAGGCTGATAGTCAAGAAATTTGTTTTTTGCAGGACGATACTGATTATATCAATTACATTAATGAACATGGCTATTCTGCACCGCAAGGAAATTTTATAGATAAGAATGGTAATGTTTTGGGGACTCACAAAGGGATACATTGTTATACTATAGGGCAAAGGAAGGGACTTGGTATAGCCCTTGGAAAGCCAGTTTTTGTTACCAATATAGATCCAAAGACTAATAATATCACACTGGGTGGAAGCGACGATTTAATGAAGTTTGAGATACATTCTTATGACAATTTTTTTACTGAGACAGGTTCTAGTTCTATTCCATCTACCATAGGTGAAAAATTTTCTTGTTACGCAAAAATAAGATATGCATCTCAGCTTGCTAAAGCACATGTAACAAAAGAGCAAAACAACAAGCTTAAGATACATTTCGAGCAACCCCAAAGAGCTCCTAGTCCTGGTCAGTCAATAGTTTTTTATGATAGTGATATTGTAATCGGCGGAGGATATATAGATAATTCTTATTAAATACAAATTAAAATAAAAGGAGAAACTTATATGGCAATCTATGGTAATGATTTTCGTCCCTATCTAAATAAATTTGTTTTTATCCGATCAACTGAAGGTATTGAAGATATTTCAGCTCATGATCCTGATAATATTAACGGCTATTTCGCATATATATTTTGGTCAGATAATGGTGAGATTTGTCTTAGGATTGCTGATGTTGGATATGGACTTGAAGATTATTTTGAGACAAGTGATGTTGGCATTGATTTTACAAAACAAAGTATAGTATTTCCGCTTTTAGATAAGCTGGATGATATACTTTATATTTTCGATTCTAATGTTGTTGCTGATAGTGAAAAATACAGTAAAATTGTTGCAGAGACGGAAATGGCAAATCTTATCGACGAAGAATTGATTAATGCTCGTGAAAACATTGAGATAGATGGCTTTCGTGAGGAGAATAATAAAGACATCTTAACTGTAATTTTCTTCACAAAACAATTGCCTATTAAGTCAAAAGCAAAAGTTAAGAGTATTTCATTTTCCAAAGGTATATTTAAGGGCGAATTGCTACAGGTTCCATTTGGATGGCAAGAACTAAAAAAGGGCGATCATGTTAAATTTAAAATCGAAAAGATTTCTGGTGACACAGTTCTTCTAGCCTTATTATAGTATTTTATGTTATAATACAACCATGGAAACTATAGATATTACACCAATTCTTAATGAATATAAAAGATGGGAAAACAATATATCAGGGAGTTACAACGAGCATATTATTCTCGACAATCTGATGGTCAATGATAGTGAATTATATGATTCATTTTATAAGGAAATAAAATTTGGAACATCAGGGCTTAGAGGCATAATGGGTCTTGGTCCTAATAGAATGAATAAGTATGTTGTAACTAGGGCTACAAGGGGTTTATCTGAATACCTAAAAACTTTAAAGCCGCAAGGAGCGAATGTGCTAATTTCTTATGATACTCGAAATCACTCTCAGGAATTCGCAAAAATTACGGCTAGAGTATTTTTAGATATGGGGATAGATGCATATATTTTTAAAGAGCCTACACCTGTACCTGTGCTTTCTTACGCAATTAGAAGCACAAAGGCAGATCTTGGAATTATGATAACTGCAAGTCATAATCCTAAAATTTATAATGGTTATAAAGTTTATAATTCAGATGGTCATCAGATAGTAGGATCTCAAGCTGATGATATAATGAAAGAAATATGTAAATGGGATTATTTCGATTTGCCTGATAAAAAGATTAAACTTAAATACGTTTCTAACGATATTTCTGAACAATTTATGAAGTCAACTATGAATTCTTGTGATAGCATTCTCAATGATTGTTCAATATCTTACGATAAATCTTTGAACATCATATATACTCCTCTTAATGGAACAGGGCGTGACTATGTGATGAAGGCTCTTAAGTTAAGAGGCTTTGAAAACGTTCATATTGTCAAATCTCAAGAAATGTATGATGGGAATTTTTCTACCTGTCCGGTTCCAAATCCGGAAAAAATTGCTGCATACAATGAGGCTTTTTATACATTGGATAATGAAGAGGCTGATTTAATAATTGCCACCGATCCCGACTGTGATAGGGTTGGAGTAGCAATGTGTTTTGATGGCGTAAAAAGAATTTTAACAGGAAATCAAATTGCAATATTGCTTTTTGATTTCATTTGTAATATAAAACAAAATCAAAGTTATAATTGCAATGATATTTCAGATGATGATATAAACGATAATATGCTGAAAAAAGAATCCAAGGGCGTTGCCATGAGATCTGTTGTTTCCACTGCTCTTTTTGATAAAATAGCTGAAGCACATGATATTGAAGTCGTAAAAACATTAACAGGATTTAAATACATGGGTCAGTTCATGAGTAAAATGGAAGAGGCAGGCCTCATAGATAACTTTATATTTGCCTTTGAGGAAAGTAATGGTTATCTGTTTAATTCTGAACTCAGAGATAAAGATGGTGTTGGAGCAGCAGTTTTAATTGCTGAAATGGCCGCATATTACAAAAGCATTGGTATATCCCTTTCTGAAAGGCTGGACAAAATATATGATTTGTATGGTCAATATCACGACAAAACAAAGAATTACATTTTTAAAGGGGTAGAGGGCAGTGAAATAATTGATGGTATAATGTCATACTTCCGTTTTAATATAAAGGGATTCTTGGGTGGTATAGAAGTATTAGAAAAAATTGATTACCTCTACGATGAAGGAAATTTATGTGATAATATTATTGAATTCAAGCTTAGAGATCATGGAATTTTGATAATAAGGCCTTCGGGAACTGAACCGAAATTAAAGGTATACTTTTTTGGAAATAAAGACACGAGAAAAATAGAATCAGAAGTTAATGCAATAATTGACAAATTCAATAATAATTAAAGGGTGAAGATACATATGAAACAAATGGGCTTAAATGATATAAGAAAAACATTTACTAACTTTTATAAAAGCAAGAATCACTATCCTGAAAAAAGTGCATCGCTAATACCTAAAAATGATAAAAGTTTACTTCTAATTAATTCAGGAATGGCTCCTTTAAAGGGATATTTTTCAGGAGCTGAGATTCCACCTGCGAAGAGAATGACTACATGCCAAAAGTGTATTAGAACAGGTGATATGGAAAATGTAGGTAAGACCTCAAGGCATGGTACATTTTTTGAGATGCTTGGAAGTTTTTCATTCGGAGATTATTTCAAGGAGCAATCTCTTACTTGGGGATGGGAGTTAATGACAGAAGTTTTTAATTTGCCTAAGGATAAACTCTGGGCTACCATCTATGAAAATGATGATGAGGCATATGAAATATGGAGAAAAATTGGTATGCCTGAAGAACGAATTGTAAGACTGGGTAAGGAAGATAACTTCTGGGAAATTGGATTAGGTCCATGTGGTCCATGTTCAGAAATATACTATGATCGTGGTGAAGAATTTGGATGTGATGGCCCTAATTGCAAACCAGGCTGTGAATGTGACAGATATGTTGAATTTTGGAACCACGTATTTACACAATTTTCAAAAGAAGAAGACGGGAGCTATTCCGACCTAGAACATCCTAATATTGATACTGGAATGGGACTTGAAAGACTAGCATGCATCATGCAAGGTGTAGATTCAATATTCGATATTGATACAATTAAATATATCCTAGACGGAGTTGTACAAAAATCTGGAGTTTCATACGCTGGCGGGGAAAAGAAGACTGATATATCAATAAGAATAATTACTGATCACTTAAGATCTATGGTATTTATGATAAGCGATGGTATAAATCCTAGTAACGAAGGGCGTGGCTATGTCCTTAGAAGGATTATAAGAAGAGCTGCAAGACATGGCAGAGTTCTTCGACTTAAGGAACCATTTTTATATGATTTGGCAGGTAGGGTAATTGAAGTTTCAGGAGATGCTTATCCTGAGCTTAGGACCCAAGCTGAGCACATAAAAAAGATAATTCAAGTTGAAGAAGAGAAATTTTCTCAAACCATAGATCAGGGAGTAACAATACTCAATCAATATATCGATGGACTTATATCTGGCAATAAGACTATTTTGTCGGGCGAAAAAGCATTCAAACTCTATGATACCTACGGATTTCCACTTGAGCTAACAAAAGAGATCTTAGAAGAAAATAATCTTGATGTAAATCAGGAAGGCTTTGAAGCTAACATGGCTGAGCAGAGAGAAAAAGCGAGAGCAGGTAGGCATGTTGGCGATGAGGCAGGCTGGGACACAAATTCAGACGATATAGATTTGCCAGCAACCGAATTCACTGGTTATGAATCCACAAACTCAGATGCTCACGTCCTAAAGATAGTAAAATCAAACGACTATTTGAGAGTTTATGTAGACAAAACACCTTTCTACGCTGAAGGTGGCGGCCAAGTTGGAGACCGCGGTTTAATCAAATCCGATGCGTTTGAAGGCGATATTATAGATACAAAAAAACATAAGGGCGTCTATTGCCATATTGTGAAACCTTTGAGTGGTAGCATATATGAAGGCGATATTGCAAGACTTGAAATTAACGAAATTAGAAGAAATAGAACAGCTAGAAATCACACCGCAACTCATCTATTGCACAAGGCGTTAAAGGATATTCTTGGTGATCATGTTAATCAAGCAGGTTCAATGGTAAATGATAACATCCTTCGTTTTGATTTTTCACATTATCAGGCATTAACTGATGAAGAAATTTCAAAAGTTGAAAGTGAAGTTAATCTTGCAATTGATAGATTTCTTCCTGTCACTGCAGAATCAATGCATATGGACGATGCTATCAAATCCGGTGCGGTTGCACTGTTTGATGAGAAGTATGGAGATGAAGTTAGAGTCGTTTCCTGTGGCGATTATAGTAAGGAACTCTGTGGTGGAACACATGTTTCAAATACGGGAGAAATTGGCGCTTTCAAAATTATTTCTGAAACCGGAATCTCATCTGGTACTCGAAGAATTGAAGCTATTACAGGTACAAATGTTTTGGCATCTTTGAATGAGATGGAAGATATCATGAATGGTATTTCTTCAACGTTGAAAACCATCAAGAAATCAGCCCTGTCAAAAGTTATAAATCTTGTAGCTGACAACAAAATGTTAACAAAAGAAATTGCTGAACTTAAGAGCAAGGAAATTAACGATAATTTAGACTCTATCTTAGATAATGTTTATGAAAAAAATGGAGTTAAGCTTGTCTCGTCAATTATAGAAGGTGCAAATATCGGAGATCTCAGGAAGCTATCTGATGATATCAAAGAACGAATACCTGATTCCATAATAATTCTTGCAGCTGTCGAAGGCGATAAGGGCAATATGATAGTAAGTGTATCAGATGCACTTTTAGACAAGGGTTATCATGCTGGAAAAATCATAAAAGAAGTACTTTCAAAATGCGATGGGAGAGGCGGTGGAAAGGCTGATATGGCACAGGGTGGTATAGGCTCAACCGATAAGCTTGATTCCGCATTTGAACTTGCTAAAGATATAATTTAAGTGTATAATACACATTAAAGATAAGGAGGAGTGTAATGGAAAGAAATACTATTATGTTCGACGCAAGCAAAGTTGAGCAGAAGACGACCAAAGAAGTTTTGGACACTGTATATGCAGCCCTAGAAGAAAGGGGATATAACGGAGTAGACCAAATGGTTGGCTATATTCTGTCAGGAGACCCTTCTTATATTACGAGCTATAATAATGCTCGATCTTTAATAAGTAAAATTGATAGAGATGATCTTGTTGAAGAAATTTTAAAAGTGTATTTGAAAAAATAAGTTTTTAAAACGGCAGCTTGGCCTGCTGTTTTTTTAATACTAAATTTTATTTCTAAAATAGTTATTTTGATAGGAGATATACTTTGAGAATATTAGCATTAGATGTAGGTGATAAGACTATAGGTGTTGCTGTCAGTGACCCTTTAAATATGTTTGCTCAAGGCATAACCACAATTGAAAGAATAGGTATCAAGAAAGATACAACCAAGGTTATAGATTATTTAAAAGAATATGATTGTGACACACTTGTAATAGGGCTACCTACGAATCTCAAGGGAGAAGATACAATCCAAACTGAAAAAGTTCGAGAATTTCGCAAAAAAATTGAAAATAAACTTACGAGTACCGGCATGAGTAACATAAAAGTTAAGTGGCATGATGAAAGATTTACTACATCAATTGCCGAAAGCGTATTAATTCAAGCAGATGTCAGCAGATCAAAAAGAAAAGAAGTAATTGATAAGCAGGCAGCCGTTATTATATTACAATCATATTTAGATACTGCTGGAAAATAAAAATCGAATAATATACCAGATTAATCCTTAAATAGTTCGTATTTTTACGAAAATCATTTTATTTAAGGATTTTTTTCTTCCTTTTTGTTGTTAAAATTCGAACAAATATTGAAAATTTTTCCCTCTGTGATAGAGTAATATATAGGAAAATTTTGTTTATTTTACGTATGTACAACTTTATATACTTAATTGCACATATAAATTTTTAGGAGGCATTTATGAAAAAAGTCGGTATTGTAATGGGAAGTGACAGCGATCTCTCTGTCGTTGAAAAAGCTATAACTACTCTTGAAAAATTAGATATTCCATTCGAAGTGCATGTTTACTCAGCACATAGGACGCCGGATGAGGCACATGATTTTACATCAAATGCCAGAAAAAGAGATTTTGGCGTAATCATAGGAGCAGCAGGAAAGGCAGCCCATCTTGCCGGTGTTTTGGCAGCATCAACCTGTCTTCCAGTTATAGGTCTTCCAATCAAATCATCAACTATGGACGGCCTTGACTCTCTACTTTCAACCGTTCAAATGCCTGGTGGTATTCCAGTAGCAACAGTTGCGATAAACGGCGCTGAAAATGCGGCACTCTTAGCGGCTGAAATTCTAGCTATAAATGATGACAACTTGTACGATAAACTTGCAAAACTAAGAGAAGATAATAAGAATAAAGTTTTAGAAAAAAACAAAGCAATCGAAGAAAAATATAACAATTAATTCTATATATAAGTAAATGTTTGAAAAGAGGAGATATTAAAATGAAAATTGAAAGAAAAGAACAACTTTATGAAGGCAAAGCAAAAAAAGTATTTAAGACAGATGATCCTGAACTATATATTGTTTCATACAAAGATGATGCAACAGCATTTAACGGTCAAAAGAAGGGAACTATTTTAGGTAAGGGTGAAATCAATAACAGGGTTACAAACTTCCTAATGAAGATGCTTGAAACAAAGGGAATTCCGACTCATTTTGTTGAAGAAATTAATGGTACAGATAGTATCGTAAAGAAGGTAGAAATCATTCCTCTTGAAGTTATAGTTAGAAATATCGCGGCAGGTTCATTAGCTAAGAGACTCGGACTTGAGGAAGGATATAAACTTGGAAAAACTGTTCTTGAGTTCAGTTACAAAGATGACGATCTCGGAGATCCAATGGTTAATGATTATCATATTTATGCAATGAATTATGCAACTAAGGAAGATCTAGATCTAATTAAAGAATATGCTTTTAAAGTTAACGATATTTTGACAGAGTATTTAAAAGATGCAGGAATTGAACTTATTGATTTTAAATTGGAATTTGGTAAAACAACCGATGGAAAGATTGTTCTTGCAGATGAAATATCCCCTGATACATGTAGATTTTGGGATACCAAAACAGGTGAAAAGCTAGACAAAGATAGATTCAGAAGAGATATGGGTGGCGTTGAAGATGCCTATGTTGAGGTAAGAAAAAGACTTTTAGGAGAATAAGCATGTCACAACTTAGGGAAGAATGCGGAGTTTTCGGTATTTTTGCACCACATAAGCAGGACGTTGCCAGTCTTGCATACTATGGACTCTTTGCATTGCAACACAGAGGACAAGAGAGCTGCGGAATAGTTGTTAATGATGACGGATTATTTCATGATTACAAAGATACCGGTCTGGTTCAGGATGTCTTCACAGCTGATCATTTAAAGCTTCTAGGCGAAGGTAATATGGCAATAGGTCATGTAAGATATGGCACAACAGGATCTAATGAGAGAAGCAATGCTCAGCCAATCGTTGTAAATCATCATAAGGGCAGAATGGCGCTTGCTCATAATGGTAACCTTGTGAATGCATATCAAATTAGACAATCTCTTGAAGAAGAGGGTTGCATTTTCCATACGACAAGTGATACGGAAGTTATATCATATGTAATAACAAAGAACCGTGTAAAATCATCGTCCATAGAAGAGGCAGTCAATCTTTCGATGGATTCAATTGATGGAGCATATTCACTTGTAGTGATGTCTCCCTCAAAGCTTATTGCCGTAAGGGACAAAAGAGGTTACCGTCCACTTTGTTACGGTATAACAGATGATGAGACATACATTGTTGCCTCAGAAACATGCGCCCTTGATTCCGTAGGTGCAAAGTTTATAAGAGAAATTGAGCCTGGTGAAATTGTCGTATTTACAAAAGAGGGAGTTCGATCAATCAAAGATCACTGTAATAAAGAAAAACCACAGATATGCATTTTCGAATATATCTATTTTGCTCGCCCTGATTCGGTAATAGATGGCATCAGCGTTCACGAAGCTAGGAAGAGGGCAGGTGTATGTCTTGCACTTGAACATCCTACCGATGCAGATGTTGTAATAGGCGTTCCAGATTCAGGCCTTGACGCAGCACTTGGGTATTCACAACAAAGTGGCATACCATATGGCATTGGATTCATAAAAAATAAATACATTGCCCGTACATTCATTTCTCCTGGACAGAAATCTCGTGAAAATAAAGTCCGAATTAAGCTCAATGTTCTCTCTTCAACTGTAAAAGGTAAGAGGGTCATACTTGTCGATGATTCCATAGTAAGAGGTACTACTAGTGCAAGGATTGTAAAGCAGCTTAGAGAAGCAGGTGCTACCGAAGTTCATGTTATGTCAGCAGCACCGCCTTTTATTGCGCCATGTTACTATGGTACTGACGTTGATTCTAAAGAAAATCTCATTGCATGCAAATATTCAATCCCTGAAATAAAGGACAAAATTGGAGCGGATTCACTGGGATATTTGAATATTGACAGTTTAAAAAATATCATCTGTCACAAAAATGCAACTGGATTTTGCAAGGGATGCTTCACAGGTGAATATGCAACACAAATTCCTGAAAAAACTAATAAAGATCGCTTTGAAAAAAAGATAAGCGAAAAATAAATTTTTTCTTAACAAAATATTTAAATTGAGGTATAGAAATGGCAAAAAGTTTTAGTGAAAGCTATAAAGACGCAGGTGTAGATATCACTGCAGGATACAAGTCTGTTGAACTTATGAAAAAGCACATAAGTCGAACCCTCGCTTTTGGAAAAACAGATTCGATTGGAGGCTTTGGCGGTTTGTTCGAACTTGACCTTGAAGGGATTAAGGAGCCGGTTCTCGTAAGCGGAACAGATGGAGTTGGAACCAAACTTAAGATGGCATTCCTCACAGACAAACATGATACCGTAGGAATTGACTGCGTTGCAATGTGCGTAAATGACATCATCTGCGCCGGAGCAAAACCTCTTTATTTTCTTGATTATATAGCAGTAGGTAAAAACTATCCTGAAAAAATCGCACAGATTGTTTCAGGTGTAGCTGAGGGTTGCGTGCAATCCGAATGCGCACTTATCGGTGGTGAAACAGCTGAAATGCCTGGTTTTTATGACAAAGATGAATATGATATGGCTGGATTTGCAGTAGGAGTTGTGGATAAGTCAAAGATTCTCAACAAAACAGATGTATCTGCCGGAGATGTTATCATAGGCCTTGCTTCTTCGGGCATTCATTCAAACGGCTATTCACTTGTCAGAAAAATTTTTGATGTTGAAAATATAGATCTAAACAAAAAAATGCCTGAACTCAATAATAAATCACTAGGCGAAGTGCTTATTGAGCCTACAAAGATTTACGTTAAGCCAATACTTTCACTTCTAAAGAAAGTCAAAGTAAAATCTATTGCAAACATCACTGGTGGTGGATTTTATGAGAATATTCCAAGAGCACTTCCAGATACTCTGACTGCTAAGATAATGAAGGAGAATGTACCTGTACTGCCAATATTTAAACTAATGCAGAGCTTCGGCAACATAGACGAAAGAGATATGTACAATACATTCAATATGGGTATTGGTATGGTTGTAATTGTTTCCAAGGAAGATGAGGAAGAAGCAAAGAAGGTGCTTAAGGAATTAGGCGAAAAGGCATATACCTTGGGTGAAGTCATAGAAGGTAATGACGGAGTAATCATATGTTAAATACCAACTCTCTAGGTTCTAAAATTCAATCTGAAACCGTTCGTATTGCTGTACTAGTTTCAGGTGGCGGCACCAATCTTCAGGCTCTTATAGATAATGAAGCGACAGGCAAACTTTCTCCCTGTTCAATAGAACTTGTAGTGTCAAATAATTCTGGCGTATTTGCCCTTAAACGAGCAGCAGAGGCAGGAATAGAATCTTTTGTGACATCGAATGAGGAAGAGCTTCTTCGGATTACAGATGAGCACAAAATAGATTTTCTGGTCCTAGCAGGGTATTTAAAGATTTTATCTAAAGACTTTATTACAAAATTTAATAAGCCCATCATCAATATTCATCCATCCCTAATCCCGTCATTTTGTGGGAAGGGCTGCTATGGCCTTCACGTCCACGAAAAGGCACTTGAATACGGCGTTAAGGTGAGTGGAGCTACCGTTCACTATGTCAACGAAATCCCTGACGGCGGTGAGATTATTTTGCAAAAGGCTGTAGATGTAATGCCTGATGATACACCTGAAAAATTGCAAAGGCGAATCATGGAGCAGGCTGAATGGGTGCTTTTACCTAAAGCATGCGTAAAAGTTGGAGAAGATATTTTGTCGAAAAAATTAAAAGGAGCAAGAATATGAATTCAATAAGTGTGGAGAAAGCACTAAAAGGAAATCCTTATCCCGGTAGAGGAATTATATTAGGTAAGTCTGAAGGCGGCAAGAATGCCGTTGCAGTTTATTTTATCATGGGTCGAAGCGAGAACAGCAGAAACAGGATATTTCTTGAAGACGGTGATGATGTGATGATTAAGCCATTTGATGAGTCTAAGGTTTCTGATCCTTCTTTGATTGTCTACTATCCTATACGTTCTCATGAATATGAACTAATAGTAACAAATGGAGATCAAACAGACACAGTCTATAATTATTTGCTCGAAGGCGAAAGTTTCGAAGATGCTTTAAATACGAGGGAATTTGAACCTGATTCTCCTAATTTTACTCCTAGAATAAGTGGAATAATAGAACTGAATGAAGAACTGACATATAAACTTTCTATTCTTAAGTGTGGTGATGCTGATACTCAGAAATGCTTCAGATATTTCTATAACTACGAGGCTATATCAGGAACTGGTCATCTAATTCACACTTATGAAACAGACGGTGATCCACTGCCGACATTCGTTGGAGAGCCAAAGCAAATTGAAATTACTGGAACTTTGACCGAATTTGCCGATAGGGTATGGAATTCTCTCGATGAGGAAAATCGGATATCTCTAGTCGCAAAATCTATAAATATGCAAAATGGTCAGAATAAAACATATATCATAAACAAAAATATTTCTAAGTAAGGGGAAGACATGAAAGAATTTGAATTAAAATATGGTTGCAATCCAAACCAAAAGCCAGCAAAAGTTTATATGAACGATGGTTCTGATTTACCTTTTGAGATCCGAAATGGCAGACCAGGATATATAAACTTCCTCGATGCTTTGAACAGCTGGCAGCTAGTAAAAGAACTTGATGAAGCCCTAAATGAACCCGCTGCAACTTCGTTTAAGCATGTCAGCCCTACATCTGCCGCAATAGCCACGCCTATGAGCGATGCCCTGAAAAAAAGCTGTTTTGTTGATGATGTCGAAGGTGTCGATGATTCAAAGCTTGCTACAGCCTACGCAAGAGCTAGGGGTACAGATAGAATGTCGTCATTTGGAGATTTTATTGCGCTCTCAAGGCCATGCGATGTTCCAACAGCAAAACTTATCAAGCGCGAAGTTTCGGACGGAATAATTGCTCCTGGATTTGAACCTGAGGCATTAGAAATTCTAGCAAGCAAGAAAAAAGGTAACTACAACATAATTGAGATTGATCCCTCATACAAACCTGAGCATGTAGAAACAAAACAGGTATTCGGCGTTACTTTTTCGCAGGGTAGGAATGACTTCGAAATATCTAAAGAACTGCTTTCAAACATCGTCACATCTAATAAGGATTTGACAGATGAAGGAATGAGAGATCTCATCGTTGCGCTAATTACGCTTAAATACACCCAGTCAAACTCTGTCGCATTCGCAAAAGAGGGGCAGGCTATTGGAGTTGGAGCAGGGCAACAATCGAGGATTCATTGCACAAGACTTGCAGGTGACAAAGCTGACCTCTGGCATTTAAGACAATCCGATAGGGTTTTAAATCTGCCTTTCAAAGCGGATATACCAAGAGCAGTGCGAGATAATACAATAGACATCTATTTGGGAAGATATTATATGGACGTTCTCGCAGACGGAAAATATCAGGAGCTCTTCACTGAAAGACCTGAACCTTTTACCGATGAAGAAAAGCATGATTATTTAAGCAAAATAGACAATGTCGCTCTAGCTTCAGATGCGTTCTTCCCATTTGGAGATAATATCGAGCGTGCTGCAAAGAGCGGTGTTAAATTTATAGCCCAGCCGGGCGGATCAATTAGAGATGATAATGTCATCAAAACTTGCGATGACTTCGGGATGATTATGGCATTCACAGGCATGAGACTCTTCCATCACTAAAAAACACTAAAATTGACTTTTAAATTAAATAAATTCTTTTTATCGAACATATATAAACGTTTTACCGAAAGGAGTAGCGAATATGAAGATTCTTGTTGTAGGCGGAGGTGGCCGAGAACATGCGATCATCAAGAAAATAAAGGAAAACAAAGCAGTTGAAACAATCTATGCTCTGCCAGGAAATGGTGGCATATCGAAAGATGCTGTATGTGTTGACATCAAGGCGACCGACCTTGAGGCTGTGAGAGATTTTGCAATTAAGGAGAAAATTGTTTTTGCAATTGTTGCACCAGATGATCCACTTGTGCTCGGCATGGTCGATGAACTTGAAAGTAAGGGAATTCCATGTTTTGGTCCAAGTAAGAGTGCTGCAATAATTGAGGGAAGCAAGGCATTCTCAAAGGATCTTATGAGGAACTTCAATATTCCTACAGCAAAATATGAAGTATTTGATGATGCGGCAAAAGCCAAAGCATATATTGATGAGCACCATGCACCTATAGTTATTAAGGCTGACGGTCTTGCACTTGGTAAGGGTGTAATAATCGCTGAAACTGACATAGAGGCTAAGGATGCTATTGACAAGATAATGACTCAAAAAGCCTTTGGAGAAAGCGGTAATAAGGTTGTAATCGAGGAATTCTTAGAGGGACCTGAGGTTTCAGTTCTCGCTTTCACTGATGGCAAGATAATTGTTCCAATGATTTCTTCTATGGACCACAAAAGAGCTCTTGATGGCGACAAGGGTCTCAATACTGGCGGTATGGGCGTAATTGCTCCAAACCCATATTACACCCCTGAAATTGCAAAAGAGTCGATGGAGAGGATATTTAAGCCTACTATGGAGGCTATGAATAGTTTAGATCGTACATTTAAAGGGTGTCTATATTTTGGACTCATGATAACAAAAGACGGGCCAAAGGTTATCGAGTATAATTGCAGGTTTGGGGATCCAGAAGCCCAAGCTGTTTTGCCTCTCCTAGAAACAGATTTGCTCGAGATTATGATGGATGTTAGAAATGAAAAACTTACATCCGATAAGGTTAAATTTTCTGAAGATTCTACCTGCTGTCTAATACTGGCTTCCAAAGGTTATCCGCAGACCTACGATAAAGGATTTCCTATCACTTTTAACTGTGATACCAATGATATTTTTCTTGCTGGAGCCAAGATTGTCAATGACAAGCTTGTTACTAGCGGTGGTAGAGTCCTAGGTATAACAAAGCGAGCAAAAAGTCTAAAGGAAGCCATTGATCTAGCTTATAAAGCAGCTGATGATGTTAGCTTTGATAATAAATATTACAGAAACGATATTGGACACAGAGCACTTGAAATATTAGAAGAGGTGAAGTAATGGTCAGAAGAGTTTTTGTCGAAAAAAGAAAAGAATTTGCACACGAAGCAGGGGAGCTTCTTGCCGAGATTAAGAATTTTATTAAGCTTGACACCATTGATCATGTAAGAGTGATCAACAGATATGATGTTGACGGCATCGATGATATTTTGTTCGATAAATCTATAAACACTGTTTTTTCAGAGCCTCAGGTCGACGATGTATATCTTAATGTAAAAGACTTGAATATTAACGATGAAGACTTTGTGTTTGCTGTGGAATTGCTTCCAGGACAGTTCGATCAGCGTGCAGAATCTGCTTCTGAGTGCATTCAAATGATCTCCCAAGGTATAAAGCCAATCGTAAAATCAGCGAAGCTCTATATTTTGTCGGGAACAATTTCTGATGCTGATAAGTCTAAGATAAAAAAACTAGTCATCAATCCTGTAGAGGCTAGAGAAGCTACTTTAGATGAATATACTGACCTTAATTTTAGTGTCAAATCACCTGATGAAGTCGAGATTCTAACTGATTTTAATAATTATAGCGATGCCGAGCTTGAAAAAATGATTGATGATATGGGCCTAGCCATGGATAAATCAGATCTTGCATTCACTCAGGATTATTTCAAAAAAGAGGGAAGGGCGCCAACCATAACGGAAATCCGTGTGATAGATACATATTGGTCAGACCATTGCAGGCATACCACTTTCAATACTATTATCGATTCGATTGAATTTGAGGACGAATCTGCTGAAAAAGCTTACCAGCTATATCTCAAAACGCGTGAAGAACTAGGCAGAACTAAGCCAATTTCTCTCATGGATATTGGAACTATAGCAGCAAAATATCTGCGTTCCAAAGGGGAGCTAGAAAATCTTGATGAGTCAGAGGAAATCAATGCATGTACTGTAAAAATCAAGGTAAAAACATCCGAAGGCCTTGAAGACTGGCTTCTGCTTTTCAAAAACGAAACGCATAATCACCCTACAGAAATTGAACCTTTCGGAGGGGCTGCAACCTGTATAGGCGGTGCAATACGTGATCCTCTTTCAGGTAGATCATATGTTTACTCAGCTATGAGGGTTACGGGCGCTGGAGATCCGCTTGTTGATGATGACAAGACTCTTGAAGGCAAGCTACCTCAACGTAAGATTGTAACTACAGCAGCAAAGGGATACTCATCATATGGAAACCAGATAGGCCTTGCAACAGGTCAGGTTGATGAAATATACCACGAAGGATATGTAGCAAAGAGAATGGAAGTTGGAGCGGTTGTAGCAGCTGCACCAGCTGAAAATGTTAATAGAGAAAGACCTGTAAATGGCGATGTTGTCCTTCTTCTTGGCGGGAAGACCGGTAGAGATGGCTGTGGTGGAGCAACAGGTTCCTCTAAATCACATACCACTTCTTCTATTGAAACCGCAGGTGCTGAAGTACAGAAAGGCAATGCTCCCGAGGAGAGAAAACTTCAAAGGTTATTCAGAAATCCTGAAGCAAGCAAACTAATTAAAAGATGTAACGACTTTGGTGCGGGCGGAGTATCTGTTGCCATTGGAGAACTTGCCGATGGTCTTGATATTAATCTCGATAAGGTTCCAAAGAAATACGAGGGCCTTGACGGTACTGAGCTTGCAATAAGCGAATCACAAGAGCGTATGGCTGTCGTTGTTGAAGCTTCATCAAAGGATCGTTTTATGGAGCTTGCAGAGAAAGAAAATCTACAGTGCACACACGTTGCAACAGTTAGCGATACAAACAGACTAGTAATGAAGTGGCGTAACAACAAAATAGTCGACATTTCTAGAGATTTTCTCGATACCAATGGAACAGAAAAACACATCGAAGCCAAAGTAAATTCAGGTAAATCTTATGGAAAATCGTCAACTGGCGAATTTTCAAAGGATATGAAATCTCTCGTTGGTGATCTTAATGTTTGCTCAAAACGCGGTCTTTCAGAAATGTTTGACTCTACGATTGGAGCAGGAACAGTAATAATGCCATTCGGAGGTAAACATCAGCGTACTCCTAATCAAGCAATGGTAAATCTTATTTCAATGGAAGAGGGCACTGCAGAGACCTGTTCTATAATGTCATGGGGCTTCAATCCATATATTACTGAACGTTCTCCATTCGATGGTGCATACCTTGCTGTGATTGAATCAGTATCAAAATTGATTGCTTCCGGAGCAAGTTTTGATAATGTATATCTTTCGTTCCAGGAGTATTTTGAGAAACTTGAAACATCTCCAGAGAAATGGGGTAAGCCACTTGCAGCTGTTTTGGGTGCATTTAAAGCACAACATGACCTAGGAGTTGCTGCGATAGGTGGTAAGGACTCAATGTCTGGCACTTTTGAAAATCTTCACGTTCCACCAACCCTAATATCTTTTGCTGTAACTACGGAAGATGTTAACAATGTAGTTAGCGGAGAATTTAAAGATGTTAACCATAATGTAATTATGATTACTCCTGATATAGATGATAACGGACTTCCAAATTCTACATCGCTAAAACAGGTTTTTGAACTCGTTCACACATTAGTAAAATCAAAAGATGCACTCTCTGTATATACTCCAGGTTATGGTGGAATTGCTGAGTCTATTTATAAGATGTGCATAGGTAACGGGATTGGTTTTGTCTACGACAAACATGCTGATATCGACGATGTTTTCGCTTATAACTATGGTTCTTTCGTAATAGAGCTATCGGATACTTGTGATCTTGATAATCTAACTCAGGATTCAAAAGTTAGAATTTTAGGTAAAACAAATTCTGTTCAAAAAATTGATTTTAATGGAGATTCAATCGATTTACAAAGATTGGACAACATATACGAGGGTAAACTTGAGCCTATATATAAATTCAATACTTCTGATGTTGAATCTAAAGATTCATACAAAAATCAATATGATATCATGAGGAATCTTACATACTCAGGTGAAATTAACACACCAAAACATGCAAGCTATACGGTTGCAAAGCCTAAGGTATTGATACCAGTATTTCCAGGCACTAACTGCGAATATGATAGTGCAAAGGCATTCACAAAAGCTGGAGCTGAGGTTGAGACCTTCATAGTTAATAACCTTTCAAGCGAACATATTGCAGAGTCAGTTCAATCATTTGCCAACAAAATAAAAGAGAGCCAAATCATATTCATTCCAGGTGGTTTTTCGAGTGGAGACGAGCCTGACGGATCCGGCAAATTCATAACTGCATTCTTCAGAAATGAAATTATAAAGAACGCTGTTGAAGATCTGCTTGAAAACAGAGAAGGTCTTATTGCTGGTATTTGCAATGGTTTTCAGGCCTTGATCAAACTTGGACTCCTACCGTATGGCAAGATACTTGATACAGATAGCACATTCCCTACGTTAACTCTCAATGAGATTGTCAGACACCAGTCAAAGATTGTTAATATTAAAGTTTTGTCAAACGATTCACCTTGGCTTGCTAAAACTGAAATTGGAGAGATATATAAAGTTCCAATTTCTCATGGCGAAGGAAGATTCGTTGCATCAGAAAAGACTATCGATGAATTGCTATCTAATGGTCAAATAAACACTCAGTATGTCGATTTAGATGGCAATCCAACTTATGACATACACTTTAATCCTAACGGCTCGTACTATGGAATCGAATGTATTACTTCACCAGACGGACGAATATTAGGTAAGATGGGGCATTCAGAAAGAATAGGTGACAATCTTTACAAAAATGTTCTCGGTGAATATGACATGAAACTATTTGAAAGTGCTGTAGATTTCTTTAAATAATAGTATTATATGAAAGGAATAACTTTAAATGGATTTAGACAAAGTATTAGAATCTAGACGTAGTGTGCGCAAATACGATGAAACAAAACAGGTTACTGAAAAAGACCTTGAAACTATCATAGAAGCTGCCATTCAAGCACCTTCGTGGAAAAATTCACAAACTGCAAGATATTATGCTGTACTAGATAAAGACGTACATAATAAGATTTCAGATGAAGCTTTGCCTGCATTTAATGCTAAAAGTGCTACCGGAGCAGCCTTAATAATAACAACTTTCGTTAAGAACCGTTCTGGCTTTGATAGAGAGGGTAATCCAGAAAATGAATGCGGCAATGGCTGGGGATATTATGATTTAGGATTACATAATGCAAATCTAATTTTAAAGGCTAAAGATTTGGGACTTGATACTTTAGTCATGGGAATTAGAGATGGAGATAAAATAAGAGAGATCTTAAATATTCCTGAAAATGAAATCATAGTTTCAGTTATTGCTATAGGATATTCTGATAGTGAATCTTCAAAGCCTAAAAGAAAGAGGGCGGAAGATATCTTAACTATTATTTAGTTTTCATTTTATATTTGAAGTAGAGAGACATAACTATTCCTAAAATCATAATTTTCGGAATAGTTATGTTATTTTAAAATAGAATGCCCATAAAACTCTATAAATAAGCCTTATCAAGCATTCTCATTACAATCTTTTATAGAAGACATCCTAATATCTCATAAAACTTATTTTTCAGAAAGTCTCCAAATTTTCGACGCCCTAATCTTCGATTTAAGCGATTTTATTTATCTTGTTGATACAGCCATACCTTTTATATTTCTTCTATTTTCTCTAAATAGATATGATCGTTCTCAAACAGCTTTTAATATATAGGAAGCTTAATTTTATCTCCTGGATTTAGATTTCCTGGATCGACATCATTATATTTAGCCACATGATAAACATATTCTCTTATATCCATATTTTTCGGCACATGGTTCTTTGCAAGCGTCCATAAGTTGTCACCATAACTTACAGAAACAATTTCATATCTCTCTACAGTATCACCTTGAGCATCTGTCAATCCAACAAACACCATATAAGTTGATAATATTAAAACTGCAATAAATGTTAGAAAAATGCTAAATCTTATTTTCGAACTTATCCTATATCTTTTCATCCTAACACCCTCCTCTGAACGTTTGTTCTATAATTGGAGTATATCAGAATGTATGTTCTATGTCAATGAATTTTCGAACAAATGTTTTTATTTTTCAGGAAAGCATGTATAGGTGATATAATTCTTGACAAATACAATCCCTGCCAAGGTCAATGCGAAGCCTAGTCCGGAATAAAAGAAAGCAATGAAGGTTTCAGGAACCAATCCGCTTGCTCTCAGCCCTACTCTCCTAACCTATTTTGTTGTAAAAACTCTCCATCCATTTCGAGATTTTCTTTCTGTATATAACGCAAATTAGAAAAATTATCACTGCAATTGCGGCGACGATATACATCAGAGTGTACTGTTTTTGGGCATAAAGATAGCCAAATAGGAGGCTTCCGCTCATTCCAAAAGTCCTGCCTATGATAGATAGAACTAGTAGAATCCGAAAGTTAATGCTTGAAATTCCGGCTGCGTAGCCGACAAGATCTTTTGGTATGCCAGGGATTAGGTAGAGCAAAAAAACAACGTTATAAGCACGACTACTGTTCAGCATCTTGACTATTTTGTCGATTTTTTCTTTGCCAAATAACACCTCAATGGCGTTTGATCCTAGCCACTTTGCAACAAAATACGTTATTGTCGTTCCAATTGCTGCTCCGATTAAAGAATATACAAGCCCCATGAAGAATCCGAAGTAATATCCTGCAGCGACTTGGAAAACTTGCCCTGGAAGAACGCTGACGATAATCTGCATAATCTGCAAGCCGAGATAAATTAAGACTGCAGCTGTTTTGTTCGCGTCAAGTAAGGCAACGACTTCTTCAATCGAATCGATGTCCCTTATAAAATCTCGGTGAAAGACCCATATGTAAAGTGGTATTGCAACGATAAAAATTAAAAGCAGTATTAAATTAATAATAGCGCTTAAATTGCTTTTAATATCGCGATTTTTTAAAATTTGTTTTTTGGTTTTCATAGTGTATTAGATTTCCAATAATCCTTCTTTTAACAATTCATTAAGTGCAAATATAACGCCGATCTTCGAATGTGCATACGTTATACCGCCTTGAAAATATACATTGTATGGAGGTTTTACGGGGCCGTCTGCGGAGAGTTCTATCGAAGACCCCTGAACAAAGGCTCCAGCTGCCATTACTACGTCAGTGTCATAGCCCGGCATCGGCCAAGGAAGTGGTGTAACAAAAGAATCTACAGGCGCAGCTGCCTGTATTCCTTTGCAAAACGCAACTAGTCTTTCGGAGCTTTCAAGCTTAATAGCCTGTATTATATCGCTTCGAGGCATGTCGGCGTGAGGCATGGTTTCAAAGCCCATCCTTGAAAAGGTTTCCCCGCAGACCATTGCACCCTTTACAGCCGCTGAAACGACCGTAGGAGCGAGAAATAGGCCTTGAAGCATGGTTCTGGTCTGCCCAAATGTCAGACCGCATTCTCCGCCGATTCCTGGGCAGGTTAATCTGTATGAAACTCCTTCGACAAGGTCCTTACGACCTATGGCATAACCGCCGGAGAGAGCAATGCCTCCTCCAGGGTTTTTTATAAGAGAACCTGCCATTATGTCACAGCCTACATCTAGGGGCTCTCTCAAATCGAGGAATTCCCCATAACAGTTATCGACAAAGACGATAAGTTCAGGCTTAATTGATTTAACAAAATTAACAAGTTCTTGTATTTCATTTATAGTTATTGAGCGTCTCCAGCTGTAGCCAGTTGCTCTTTGTATTCCAATCACTTTGATTTCGGGGTGTTGTTCCAAAGTGTCTTTGATAGCATCAAGGTCAAATGGGGTTTCATTGCTAGCGTAGTTTTGCTTTAGCTCAACCTGAAAGTATTTGACGCCGTATTCTATTAGGGACCCCATGCCTTGGCCACGGATACCGATCACCTCTTCAAGGGTATCGTACGGGCTCCCGGACACATAGCAGAGCCCGTCGCCGGGCCTCAAAATCCCGAAGAGCCCGGCGGCCAAGGCATGCGTACCATTGACAAAGCCCGTGCGCACCAGAGCAGCCTCTCCTCCAAATGCACGGGCAAAAATCTTCTCAGTCACTTCCCTGCCTGCATCATCATAACCATAACCCGTATTCCAGTTGAAATGCGTATCAGAAAGCCTTTCCTCCTGCATCGCACTTAAAACCTTATACTGATTTATCTCAGCTATTTTGTCGACTTCGCTAAATTTGTCCCTTAGATCCTCTTCAACAGAAGACACAAAGTCAATTACCTTTTCCGATATACCGAACTTTTTATACATATCATTACTATTATTCATATCTTTATTTACACCCTATTATTACCTAATATATAGATCACGGTATTCTTATCAATACTGCAAATCATGATCCTAAGTACTAGTATTCTAGTCTTCGCCTTTTCTTTCTTTTTCCCACTCCATCCCCTTAACAAGGTCACGCTTTACGTTCTTCTTTTGTGCAGCGTAAAGCTGTGTGGTTGTAACCTGTTCATGATCGAGGAGCGCCGCCACATCGTATATCGAATTACCGCGGCCAATCAGGCTCGTGGCGGCGGTAGCCCTGAGTTTATGAGGGCTATAACCTGCTTTCGTGCTCGTCTTAAGAGCAATGGCGGTGTATTTCTTTACCAAATCTCTTATCTGTCTTTCAGTCAAGCGGCTCCCCTGTAGCGAAAGAAAGAGAGCATCCTTGTGACCCTCTTTTATTTTCTCTTCCTTAGGTCTCTCGTTGCTGATATAGTCGTTTAATGTCTCAAAAACCGAATCATTTATCGGCATTATGCTCTCTTTTCCACGCTTCCTATAGATTTTAAACTCTCCACGCCCAAAATTAAACGAACTTAAATTTAGCTGTTGAAGTTCTGAAAGTCTGAGTCCATAAGTGAGAAACAAGATTAAAATCGCCTTATCCCTCTTCTTTGTTTTCTCCCAGTAACTCTTCTGATGCTTTGTAAGACCTGTCCCATTTGTAACGGCATCGAGCATAATCATAACCTCATCGTCTTGAAGAGCTTTTATCTCTCGTTCGCCAGCCTTTGAAACACGAATTGGATCAAAGCCATCTGTGATATTTTTCTCTACAAGCTCATCCCTATACATATATTTAAACAAAACAGAAATAGAGGACTTCTTCCTCGCAAGCGTTTTGTTGTTATTTTCGTAAATTGTGACAGTATTATCCGTTTCAACCTTATATTTTCTGCAATAGTCAATAAACATATTAACGTCAACAGCACGCACTCTATTCAGCTCAGAAGCCTTGATTTTAGAGGTTTCATCAGCTTCTACAAGTCCAGTTTCATCTATCAGATATTTAAAGAAAAAATGAATATCCTGCAAGTATGCAAGTCTTGTCATAGGCAGAACATTTCCCCGTAAATATGAAAAAAATCCACGCAAAAAACGTGGAAGTTCATTTTCTATTGCTTCACACTGCTCAAAAATCTCAGCTTCCTTCTGCACAATGTTATCGGGTTTATC
>JAQYRL010000052.1 GCA_028725765.1 Clostridiales bacterium | reverse complement strand
TGTATGCGAAAAATCAGAAATCGAAACAGAAGTCTTTGTGCACGGTGCACTCTGCTTTTGTTTCTCAGGTCAATGCCAGTTGAGCAGAACCTTCGGCGGACGTTCGGGCAATCAAGGAGTATGTGCCCAGCCTTGCCGACTGCCATATCATTTTGCGGGAGAGGATGAGCAAAAATATCACCTGAGCCCCAAGGATTTATCGCTAATCGACCATCTCGAAGAGTTAATTAAAATTGGCGTTCACTCACTTAAAGTCGAAGGCAGGCTTAAGTCTCCAGAATACGTCGCTACGATTACAAGGATTTACCGAAAATACATTGATAAATTTTCCCAAAATGGCAGTTACCAGATATCCACTGATGACCGTCAGGACCTGCTTCAAATATTTAACCGTGGAAAATTCACTGATGCATACCTTAGGGGAAATAGTGGTGATAGCCTTATGGCCTTCGAATTCCCCAAAAATCAAGGTATATACATAGGCAAGACTAAGTCAATCCGAAAAATCAAATCAATTTATACTATAACAATTTCAGCCGATACAACAAAACAGCTGTCAGCCGGCGATGTGATTGAAGCGAGATTCTTTGATGAGGCAGGCAATTTAAGAACAGAATCGACTCTTATAACATATATAGAACATAGGAAGACAAAGAATCAAAAGCATACTCAATCTGCAAAAGAACATCGATCGGTAGCATATGAGGATGTTATAGTGGGTGACTTTAAAAAACCTATTCCAATAGGTTCGAAAATATACAGGGTCATCAGCAAAGAACTTTCAGAAAGAGCGCAAGCATCTTTTAAGAATCTTTCTATGGAGTCCGGAAAATATACTCGGACTACAGGGTTGAATATGAAACTCTATGCAGATTCTGAGAATATTTTTCTAGAAGGGAATTTAGATAGCGGCAAGGAGCAGTTGAATAATATTGAATCTGTGACTGTCAGCAGCTCGTTTCAGGGAGATCCATCTCCGAGAGAAAATTTGGATAAAATTAAGACTAATCTCGGGAAACTAGGCGGAACACCGTTTCATATTTCAAAACTTGAGATTAAATCGGATATTCCGATGGGGATTAAGCTTTCAGATATAAATGCACTGAGGAGAGAATTGGTATCTAGACTTACTGAAGAGATTGTTTCTTCATATAAGCGTTGCATACTCATAGAAAATGAAAATCTAGATATAAGGACGGATACTTCTAATATTGAGATGGACTCAGATGAGAATCAACTAGCATTTGATAAAAAAAATAGCATCGAAGTGTATTTTTACACATGGAAGGATTTCCTTGCATCCACCGGGGCAACAGATAACTACAGCAAAATTGCCACCCTTCCGCTTGCAGATGTTTTGTTGAATGATCTTCCAATGCAGAGTGTGCAAGATGCAGTTAAAGGAAAAGGATATCAAGACTGGATCCCTTACATTTCTAATGTCTCTCTAGGGCGTGAGGATGATATTATAGAAGAGAATCTCAAAAAAGCGGTTGAAATTGCTAAGGTAAAAGGGCTCTATCTAGGAAATCTTGAGTGGCAGGAGGTGTTCAGAACGGCAGGCTGCAAATTATATGGAGACTTCGGTTTGAATTGTTTTAATGCAAAAACTAAGGCCCTTCTCGAGAATGTAGGTTTTTCGAAAGTGCAGCCAAGCAGCGAGACATATGACCAGCGAAATGGAGCATATCCACTAATGACAGCGGAGCACAAGATCGATGCAGATGTCCTCATAGACCGGAAAAATATTGAAATGAGAATAATAAACAGGCCATTTAGCAACCAGATGGTTTTAACATTAAATGGTATTAAATGGGATAATTTTGGAAAAGCATCGAGATTTTTTTACTCTGAATAACTCAAATTGTGCAAAGTGAAGTAATCACCACGAAGCCTCTTGATATCAATGTTATGTGCAAAAATAAAAACATAATTTTTCTTCAATTTTTTGTTGACAAGTTATTAACACACATGTTATCTTGTATACACAACTAAAAGAATTTCGGGGAGGAAAGCAAATGAGAAAGGAA
>JAQYRL010000051.1 GCA_028725765.1 Clostridiales bacterium | reverse complement strand
CAAATCCAGTGCTATTTGTTGTATAATATGTTCCATAGAGATCCTCCTTTTGGTTTGGTTTTTTTGTGATCATTGTATCACTTTGGAGATGATCTCTATTTTATTTTCTCAAAAAACTCCACAATTATTTTACACTAACCTGCTTTTCTATGGTATATAATTTCCTTTATAATAATATATGGATATGCATTTTTATAATTTGAAAATGCAACTTGCAAATGCTTGGAGGTGATTTCAGATGTCTAAGATCAGTAGATGGGTGAAAAATAACATAAAAATGATTATCTATACTCTCTTGATTATTTTGTGCACAAGCCTTATATTTCTTTCCTATATCACCATTAAAAATCAGCCACATAAACCTGTAGGCTTGTATGCACCATTTGCTAATAATACATATTATGACGAATATTTTTCTTTTAGTAGCGATGGGCACTACATCATTTATAATCAGGAGGAAATTCTGTCTGAAGGCTCGTACTTTAAGCCTGAAAACGGCAACAAAGCTACGGATATCGAGGATGTATATCAATTAGAGGATAATGGGAAGTCGAAAGCTAGTAAGGATGCTTCTAATAATAGTCCTGCTTACTTATGCTTTTCAAAGGGAAAAATTTATATACTTGGATTTAAAGGAACTGCTTATTCCGTGATTAAGATAAGTTCAACATATACACTTCCTCCGTTTAGTCATGATTAGGAATGCTACTTAGCTTCATTTTTCAACAAAAAAACCTTATTCACATAGTATTTGCTTGCGAATGCCATGACCGCAGATGAGCATATTCCTCTGGGGTCTTTTTCGTTGCACAAAATATTTTGCTTCCCCTGCATGAGCACGTTTTCTGTTGTTTCTTCTACGAGCTGGCAGAAATAATTATATGATTCCTCAGGATTGTTTGCATCTATGGCTAGGCTAATCAAATCTGAGATATCCTTTATGGTAAAAATATCCTTTAGGACTGCAATTACAATTAGAGAAGCTAACGCTGTTTTGTCGTAACGCTTCTTCACCGGCGATTGAATAAATCCGTGTTTGACGTAATTATTGACCATCGTCTGCGTTAGGATTCTACCGTTCTTGTCGCCTTCAAGAAATTTTCCCAAACTCCCATTCACTAGCTCAAGAACTTGCTCCAGATACAGGGAGATGTCTGGAAGTTCATCCCACCTAGGTAATACAATTATATAGTCTTTCATATTAACATCATTTTTCTTTTGCATAACTCGCCCCACCTCATTAATAATTAAATTTTCTAATTAAGAATCAAATTTTTATGATACATAGCACATTTTTCGTGTGAAAAATACTATATTAAAAATTACTTAAAACACACTCTAATTCATTATACCCTTTAATTTTTTTATAGTCAACGCTTGACAGAGTTATTATAATCGTATAACATAGTTACGATAACTAGATTGCTTTTACAGCAATTGATTACCATATCATTCAATATAATATGATTAATGCTAAAAATATAAAGAGGATTAACAAATGAACGACAATATTAAAATCAGCAAGAAGCTGCCCCGGGTTAATAAATACGAATATAAGGATAACTTCAGAGATTTTATTGACTATTACTGTGGTAAGTATGCAAACGATGTCGCCTTCATCATCAAAGAAAGGCGTGAGACAAAGACTGTGTCAGCACAATACAGATATATTTCCTTCCAAGAGTTTGCTCATGATGTCTATGCATTTTCCGCATTTCTTTCTGCAAAAGCATTCCAAGATGAGCCGATTGCAATAATCGGTAAAAACTCATACGAGTGGTTTACTACCTACATGTCCATACTGACATATGGGAATATTGCAGTTCCTCTCGACAAGGACTTGCCTGCCAGCGAAACCATAAGCTCGCTGGAAAGAAGTAAGGCGAAGACTCTCGTTTATGATAAGGATAAAGAAAAGCTAGTTGACGAACTCAGAGGACACTTTGGTGACAGTATCAACTTTCTATCAATGGAAGATATGGCATCCATGATTGAATCCGGCTCAGAGCTTGTAAACGCAGGTTATAGCAAACACCGCGAGAAAATCATTGACCCTGAATCACTTGCAGTTATTTTGTTCACATCTGGGACTACGTCCGCTTCAAAGGCAGTAATGCTAAGTCAACAAAATATTTTGACCGTCTCATACGATTGCGTTACTACGGAGGATATCAGGCGCGGCGATGTTGACATGGCTTTTCTCCCCTACCACCATACCTTCGGCTCAGGCGGTCAAATCGTTATGATAAACAGCGGAGTTACGACCGCATTTTGCGATGGGCTTAAGTATGTTCAGAAAAACTTGGTTGAATATAAAGTTTCACTATTTGTCTGTGTACCAATCTTGATTGAGGCCATTTACAAGAGGATAATCTCATCCATCCAAAAGCAGGGTAAGGAAAAACAGTTTGCCGCTGCACTTGCTACGTCTCGTGCTCTAAGGCGAGTCGGCATTGATATGAGGAGAAAAATATTCAAGGATATCATCAATCAGCTCGGCGGCAAGCTGAGGTTTATAATTTCAGGGGCTTCGCCCCTTGATCCTCTTTGCTGGCAGAATCTCAATGATTTCGGAATCACAGTCGTCCAAGGCTTTGGCTTAACCGAGACGGCTCCTGTGGTCGCTGCTGAGTCCAAAAAATATCAACGCAAGGGCTCATGTGGTTTGTCTATGCCTTCTGTAGATACTGCCCTTTACGATGTGAATTCTGAAGGAGTTGGAGAATTGATTACAAAAGGTCCCAATGTAATGATAGGCTACATGGATAACGATGAGGTAACAAAAGAGACGATTGTCGATGGTTGGCTTCATACTGGAGATTTGGCTAAGATAGATAGGAACGGTTATATATATATCCTCGGCAGAAAGAAGAACGTCATAGTCCTTAAGAACGGTAAGAACGTATATCCAGAAGAAATTGAGGTTCTCATATCTAATCTACCTTTTGTAAAGGAAGTCTTCGTCTTCGGTCAATCCAGAGAAGACGGCACAGGAAGCACAGGTTCAAGGAGTATCAGTGGTAACGGAAGTAATGACCTTGTAGTCACCGCTAAAATTGTATACGACGCTGAATATTTTAAACTCTATTATGCTGCTGAGACATTTGAAGATGTTGAAAAATTAATTAAACTCGCAATAGATAAGATTAACGACGAGATGCCTTCATATAAAAATATCCGAAGATTGATTCTGACGGATCAGCCAATGGAGAAGACTACAACTGGTAAAATCAAGAGATACAAGAACAAAGAACAGGCTTAAGCCTGTTTTTTCTTTACAAACTGCATTAATCGTCAACATTTAACAATTCCATTATTTACTGTCATTATATTATGAACTATAATAGAAGTAATGTATGTGCCTATATTACTTTATACGCATTCTGTCGTAAAGACGTCAATTAATGGCTCGCAGAACAAAAGCGGTATATAGGCAATGAATTTTAAAAGCGACAATAGGGACTTAAATATGAGAGGTGGCAGCATTCATGGCTAAGAATTGTTCAATATGCGGTAAAAAACTAGGTTTATTAAAAGGCAAAATTGTAATTTCAGATGGCTTGGTTTGTACTTCCTGCTGGATTAGAGCAGGATTGGATATGGGACTTCAATCAATGTATTCAGCAAAGAATAGAACAACAAAACAACTTAAGGATATGATTGATATAGAGATATTAAAGACAGAAGCCGAAAAATCAGGTCTAAAAAAGCCTCATGCCTCTGCTAAATCCAATTCTCAGCGCTTGAGAAACCCACAAAATATAGCTGAAAATATAAAAGCGGCCTCAGCAGCAAAAAAAGCAGGAAAAACGCCTCAAGAACAAAAACCTATAGACATTATGTTAGCTGTAGACAAGAAAAAAAGAGTAGATTTTTGCTGTGAGGGACAGCCTGTCATCAATTTTGACGATCTTGTTAATGGAAAAGAAATGATTATTGGAGATGGTTTTATTAACAACGACAGTAAAACCGATCTACCAGAAGTTCGAATTGCTTGTGAATTTGATCCACCAATAATTGATCCAGGTTTGATATATTATGAAGCAGGAACTTTTTCAGCTGGTCTAGAGGGAAGATTTGAAATTGATGATCCACCGATAAATCTAGAAGAATACTCAAAAATTAAGAGAACTAGAAATGGAAAAGCTAGGTTTACATTGTTCATCGAGGAACAGGAAATTCATACTGAAGAGTGCCTTATGAAAATTAAACCTGCTCCTGCAGATGACATGAAGAAACTGATAAATACTGTAATGTATGAAGACGAAAAGAATGCTTCAGGACCGGTAAATGTATTCCTATACGCTACGAAAAACGGCAAATTTGATATGGATTTGATGCGACATCCTGAATTGCTATATTCTATGTATTCCAATGGTCAAGAGCAGCTTATAGGCGATGTATTTGTTTCAAACGAATCTGGCAAAGCATTAAAGAACATTCAATTCGAAGCAAAGTTTACTTCAAATATTTTGTCTCCAATCAGTGTCTTTCTAGGAGATGTTCCTGCTGGAGAAAACATTTCATTCGAAGTTGATGATCCCACTATCGATGTTGATAAACTTGAAATGCTTACTGAGATCGAAACTTGTACAGCCACATATAAACTCCTTGTTAATGGCAAAGTAGCAGCTGAGTCAACAGGAAGAATCACTATTTGCCCATACAATCAGTGGAATGCAGCCTTGATATTACTTCCAGCATATATGACACCTAACCACCCAAATATTATTTCTGTTTTGAAAAATGCCTCAAAATGGATGCTAGTTAATGGAATGAATCCGTCTCTAGAAGGTTATCAGAGCGATGCTAAACGAGTAGAACAAATGATTGGAGCTGTATATAATGCGGTTAAAGAATCCAATATCATATACTCTAATCCTCCAGCAAGTTTCTTCGGTCCACAGAGAATCAGACTATGTGAAACTGTATTTGAAGAAAAATTCGCTACTTGTATGGATATGACAATCCTCTTTGCATCTTGCTTGGAATCATTTGGATTACACCCTATTCTTATTACAGCACCTGGACATATTTTTGCAGGTGTATGGCTTAACTCAAAAGGAAGATTGCAAGAACCAGTATTATCAGATGCAAAATTAATTCAAAAATATATCGAAGATGGTCAGCTTGTTGCTGTAGAATGCACTGCTATGAATGTTGGCAAAGATATAAGCTATACAGAAGCAAAAAAGATTGCTAACAAAACAATTAAGGCTATAGCAGATAATAATATCCCGGATCATGAATGCATCGATGTGCAAATAGCAAGATCCATGGGAATAAGACCTCTTCCAATTAGAGTTCCGCACGCTAATCAATCTTTTGTGCCTATGTCTGAGCATACAGAAGTTAAAACTAAAGCTAGAGCAAAAAAGCAAGCTCAAGAAAATAAAGCGATTGAAGAAGTTGAAAAATCAACCAAGCCAACAGAAGTAGAAAAATCAGTACAGCCAAAAGAAGTGAATATTCCTATTACAAAAGAGCCAGAACATACAGTCGATAATGCAAGTTCAGAAAACGATGTAGTTTATTTCAAAGAAACATATAAGACTTTTGATGAAGACTTGTCTTATATTTCTATTGATAACTTCTATGACAGGCAAAGTAAGAAAGTAATTAAAGATGCTATCGTACAAATTGTTACAGTTGAAGGTCCAATTAGCCAACCAGCACTAATTAAGACACTTATAAATACAACAAGTCTTGGGCGTGCAAGTAAGCAGATAACAGAACACTTAGACAAGCTTGTAGCTGCTGCCGATGTAAAAATCACAAGACAATCTGGAGTCCGTTTCCTATGGAATCAAGGAACAGACCCTACTGAATATGTGACATATAGAATTCGAGAACAGCGAAACCCTGAAGATATATCCAAGTATGAGCTAAAGAATGCTGTATGCTATCTTATTCAAGAAAACGGTCCGATGACCAAGGATGAAATTACAAAAGCAATGATTGAGATGTTTGGTTATAACCGGTCAAGTAGCAAAATTGTATCTGGTGCTAATGATGCAATTAAAGCTGCAAGAGAACTTAAAGCAATTGAGCAAATTGAAGGCAATAGATTTTCCTTAAATCGGGGCTTATAGGACAAAAAGAGTTGGTAAAAATCGCTGTGAAGATTGAAATTTCAGTCCTCATGGCGATTTTAAGTTGTTTTTAAGAAGATATAGGGTGGACAAAAAGAGTTGGTAAAAATGCTCGAAACCCTTGAAATCTTA
>JAQYRL010000050.1 GCA_028725765.1 Clostridiales bacterium | reverse complement strand
GACTGCACCTCATCAGCAAAGAAATCCTCGCAAAGCGAGGACTCATAAGCTGTTTAGATTACTATTTAGGTTGAACCGCCGTATGCCGAACGGCACGTACGGTGGTGTGAGAGGGGCTACAAGTTAGCCCCTACTCGATTGGGGAAACTCAGTGTTAGTGTGTGGAAAAGTGTGTAGCATTTCCTGAGTCAGATTGAATTTATCGTATTTTTAATTTATAATAACTTAGAATACATTTTGAGGAGAGAACGATGAAGGCACCAAATCCAATAGCATTTACGGTTATGGGAATAGATGTAATGTGGTATGGAATTCTAATTGCATTAGGATTCATGCTCGCAATATATATTAGTTACAAAAGGGCAAAAAATTTCGATATCAACCCTGACAATATTCTAGATTTTGCAATCATACTTTTACCTGTTTCGGTAATTGGTGCAAGGCTGTATTATGTAGCTTTCAGGTGGGAATACTATCAAGGTGATTTACAATCCATTATTAATATAAGAAATGGAGGATTGGCTATACATGGTGGCATATTATTTGGTATTATTGCCGGAATTTTAGTTTGTAAATTTAAAAAGATTAACGTATTAAATTTGGCTGATTTAGTATTTCCTTCAGTTGCCCTAGCGCAGTCTATTGGAAGATGGGGCAATTTCTTCAATTCAGAGGCTTATGGCGGACCTACAGATTTGCCGATTGCGGTTATTATAGAGGGGCAGAGATATCATCCGACATTTTTTTATGAATCGGTTTTTTGCTTTTTGTTATTTTGGATATTATTATGGATGTCAGAAAGAAGGAAGTTCAAGGGGCAGATTGCACTTCTATATGGGATGCTTTACTCTTTAGAAAGATATTTTGTTGAGGGCCTTAGGACTGACAGTTTGATGCTTGGGGAAATAAGAATAGCACAACTTGTGAGCATAGTCTCAATATGTGGCTGCGCGATAGCATACTTCATATTAAATAAAAATAGTAAGGAGATACATAAATGAAACTAGGAATTGTAGGATTGCCAAACGTGGGAAAAAGCACTTTGTTTAATGCAATTACAAAAGCAGGTGCAGAAGCTGCGAACTATCCTTTTTGCACAATTGAGCCGAATGTAGGAGTTGTAACGGTTCCAGACGAAAGAATCAAAACACTTCACGAGGTATATAATTCTAAAAAGACAATATATACAACCATTGAGTTTTCAGATATTGCGGGTTTGGTTAAGGGCGCTTCAAAAGGAGAAGGACTTGGTAACAAATTCTTAAGCCATATTAGAGAGGTAGCTGCTATCGTACATGTGGTGAGATGCTTTGAGGATGAAAATATAGTGCATGTTGACGGAAAAATTGATCCAATATC
Organism: Clostridiales bacterium; assembly: GCA_028725765.1. Classification (GTDB taxonomy): domain Bacteria; phylum Bacillota; class Clostridia; order Peptostreptococcales; family Anaerovoracaceae; genus S5-A14a. The sequence continues at coordinate 4,704 of JAQYRL010000050.1, read as the reverse complement.
TGATATAGAAACGATAAATATGGAACTCATACTTTCTGACATGGAGATGCTAGATAGAAGAATAACTAAAACTCAAAAAAATTTAAAAGGAGATAAATCTTTACAGTCAGAACTTGATCTTCTAAAAAGGGTGTATGATTTTATAGCTGTGGGGAAATCTGCTCGAGCTATGGAATTGTCAGATGAAGAATCTGAATTCGTGGATTCATTAAATTTACTCTCCTATAAACCAATAATTTATGTTGCAAATGTGTCAGAAAATCAGATTTCTGATGAAGATATTTCAAATAATGAGATGATAAAGAAATTAAATTCATTTGCAAAATCTGAAGATGCCGAGGTCGTCGTAATATCAGCTGCAATCGAATCAGAGATTGCTGAACTTGATGATGAAGAAAAGGCTATGTTTTTGGAAGAACTCGGTATCAAAAACTCCGGACTAGACCAATTAATTAAGGCATCATATAGATTGTTGAATTTAATTTCATTCCTAACCGCAGGTGAAGATGAGGTGAGGGCATGGACAATTAAAAAAGGTACCAAAGCACCTCAGGCTGCCGGCAAAATACACACAGATTTTGAGAAGGGATTCATACGTGCGGAGACAATAGCGTATGACAAATTAATGGAGTGCGATGGCAAGCTGTCTTTAGCTAGGGAAAAGGGATTGATAAGATCTGAAGGTAAGGATTATGTAGTTAAAGATGGCGATATAATGAATTTTCTTTTTAACGTTTAAAGAGAATCTTTATATAGAACAAAACAAGGAGAAAATATGCTAGGTCTTTCAATAAAAGAAAAATTATACAAGATAATTACTTGCTTTTATAAAATTCATATAGATGAATATATTGAAAATGTTAAAGAAATTATGAATAAAAAAGATACTTTATCAGAATCAGAAATTAATCGCAAGATGAGAACTGAAAAAATAAAGTATGATCAACTTGTATTTGAGAGCGCAAGGGAATATGTAATTGAAAAGATGCCTAATACAAGAGGTCGAATTGAAGAAGTAATGAGAAACCCTGAGATTGTTGGACTAAATTCCGAAGATTTAGAAAAAAACATTACACCGGGAAAAATATTGATTGTTTTGTTGTATGGAATTAAGAAAAGACAGCCAAAACCGAAGGAATGCTCTGCGCTAGATTTGGTGCAACATGAAATGTTAAGAAAGAGACTAGTTGCTCTTGATGCAGAATATAATAGCCATGATTCCATTGACTCTATGCAAGATAAAAAGTAATATTCGACATTATTAGTTCAAAATTAAACAAAATAAAAAAATAATATTTACGTTATATGGGGAAAAATGTAATTTATTGTTAATAGATGACCACCAATTATGGTGGTCTTTTGATTTGGCAAGAATTTATTGCTTTGTCAAATTTCAAAAACATTGTTGGTAGTGGTTCTAAAATGTGGAGCATTAACTCTAAACGTTTTGTATATTTTAAGGAGGAGAGAAATTTGATAGAAAACAGAATTTTGAACAAATGTTGTAGTATGATTTTAGCAATTATTGTGATAGTAAGCATGATGATGCCAAGCATGCTAATGCCAAAGGAAGTAAGTGCCGCAACTGATACCTGTTACGACGTTGTTGTAGGAAATAGTGGAGCTAATATGAAGGGGACTTCAAGTCTGACACCAAATACCACTGCTAAATGGACAACAACATTTCAAATGAGAAATTCAAAGGGTAATTATCTTTACTGCGTAGACCCGTTCATATTCTTTCAAAATGGAGGGGTGTATTCTGTAAGTGATATCCTCGGACACGGAAACGTAACACAGGATGATTTGAACTATATAGCAGCTGGTCTTGATTACATATGGAGTAATTATGGATCTAACACTTCTTTGTGTTATGCATATGCTCAGGCTTTTGTTTGGGGATCGTTCAGTGGTAAGTTGACATATAGCCTATCACACTTTGGTTTAGCTGGTGATTATGTAACACCAGTAAATACTGTTACTCCTGTTTTGGAAGCTACATATGCCTACGCTCAGGCAAATAAAAACAAGTATCTTGGAAACGGGAAATACTATTCAAAGGACGGAAGTCAGCCTCTAGCTATGTTTGGGTATGTAAAACAGGGCTACGCAAAGTTGAAAAAAATAACAAAGAGCAACAAACAACTGACTGATCTATGCCCTGAACAGTACAGCCTAAACGGTGCTGAATATGGAGTGTATTCAGATAGTGGCTTAAAGAATTTGGTTGGAACGCTGAGGACTAATGAAAGCGGAGACAGCAACACACTTGAACTTGTTGAAGGCGTATATTATGCAAAAGAAACAAAAGCACCTAAGGGATATATGCTTGACACAAAAGTATATACGATTAATGTGAAGTCGGGTGAAACAAGCACACTCAATGTGGCAGATGAGCCATTATTTGATCCCCTATCACTAAAGATACAAAAGAAAATAGAAGAGGGTGCAGATAAGAACATTAGCCTTGAAGGGGCTGAATATACAGTAAAATATTACAAGGATTTTCTAAATGAAGAACAGACAAAAACTGCTAATCCTTTTAGAACATGGATATTCAAAACCGATAAGAATGGAGAAATATATATAAAACCTCAATATAAAATTGGGGGAGATGATTTATTCAAAAATGATAAAGGTACGCCTGTTGGTCTAAAAGGAACATACACAGTTGAAGAAACAAAAGCACCTAAGGGATTAGCCAAAACAGAGGGAATTGTATCATTACAGCAATTTACTGGCGAAGTTGTTAAAGGTGGAACGCTTGAGGTAATGAAGGACGTGACTGACATAGAGAAAACCCAAAAAGTAAACATCAAAATTCAGAAAAAAGATGCTGAAACGGGAGACCCAAAGCCACAAGGTTATGGCAGTTTTGCAGGAGCAAAATTTAATGTATGGCTTTATGATCCACTCCAGCTTATGGATGTACTTGTTGGAACAATTATTACAAACGAAAATGGCACAGGTGAGCTTGTAAAACTTGCACCGGGTCTATACACGATCGAAGAAATCGAAGCACCGGCAGGATATAATAAGAATCCTAACAAGGTGAAGATTGAGGCAAGGGTAAAAGAGCTTAATACAGCATACTTTGATTATTTTGCTACAATAGCAGAAAAGCCTATAACAGTAACAGTTGACAAAACATCTATTGATGAAGTAGGAGCGACGGTATCTGTTAAAGGAGCAGTCCTGGCCCTATATAATTCTAAAGGCGAAAAGATTGAAGAGTGGACAAGTGATGGGAATTCTCATGTATTCAAAGGGCTTGCAGAGGGTGATTACATAATTAAGGAAGTAAGTACACCTAAGGGTTATTTACCTCTTGAAGAAGAATATGAATTTACTGTGAAAGAGGTTGAAGAGATTCAAAAACAAGAAGTATTCAACGAACCCATGCCTGAAGTAAATACAATAGCAACATTTGACACAGGAGCTAAAGAGTCACTACCTAAAGAAGAAGTAACTGTTCTTGACAGGTTTGAGTATAAAAAGGTACTAAAAGGGCATCCTTATGAGATAAGAGCTAAACTTGTTAAAAAGGATAATATCTCAAATGTTATCGCTGAAGATAATAAAGAGTTCACGCCGAAATATTACTCAGGTAAAGAAATACTTAAATTCACCTTTAGTGCAAAGGAACTTGAAGAGAAAAAACTTGTAGTTATGACAGAACTTCATAGACTTGACAGAAAGGAAAACACCTTAGTTGCAGTACACAAAGATATAAACAATATTGATGAGACCGTAGTCTTTCCTAAAATTAAGACAAATGCAGCAGATAAAAAAGACGGTGATAAAAAGATACCTGCAGCGGAAAAACAGACAATTGTTGATAAGGTATCTTACACAAATCTCATTATTGGAAGGAATTATAAGGTTAGTGGTAAACTTATAGATAAGGGAACAGGAAAGCCAATTATTGTTAATGGGATAGAAGTAACAGCAGAAAAAGAATTTACCGCAAAGGAAAGTAACGGTTTTGTTAATTTAGAATTCACATTCAATGCAAGTAATCTTGGGAACAAAACAGTGGTAGTCTTTGAGGATCTATATCATAAAGGGGTACTTATAGGCATGCACAGGGATATAAATGATATAAATCAGAGTATAGATATCATCAAAAGAGAAACTGTAAAAACAGGAGATAATATTGGAATGATATATTATGTTTTAGGCACAGCACTTGCAGGAAGTATATTAATCACTTTGGTACTCAAAAGAAGATATAAATAACACGAAGACTATGTCAGGGTGAGCGATTTTAACTTATATAAAACTCTTGCTCTGACATTTTTAATTTGTCCAAGCTTTTGCTAAAAAAACCAGTTGACATGGATAGCATATTTTGATATCATATTGAATGCAATGATTTTCTAAAGACTTGTTTCCTATTGAATTTTCTGTTGAAAATTCAATGGTATGTGCTAAAATATAGATGGATGTGGCGGTGTAGCTTAGTTGGCTAGAGCGTCCGGTTCATACCCGGAAGGTCGGTGGTTCGAGTCCACTCGCCGCTACCATATAAGGGCGCATAGCTCAGCTGGGAGAGCACCTGCCTTACAAGCAGGGGGTCATAGGTTCGAGCCCTATTGCGCCCACCAATTTATTCTGGCCTGGTAGTTCAGTTGGTTAGAATGCCAGCCTGTCACGCTGGAGGTCGACGGTTCGAGCCCGTTCCAGGTCGCCAATTTTTCGAAT
>JAQYRL010000049.1 GCA_028725765.1 Clostridiales bacterium | reverse complement strand
GAATTTAAATTAGATTAGATTCCGCCCATATGTTTTTTGAGGCTTCCTCATGGGAGGTCTTTTTGGCTTGCACTGTTTTTGCAAAATAAATTATTCTATTTTTTGCTAAATTTTATCTTGACTTTTCATAGTTGGTCTCCTATTTGTACAATACAGTATAAAAAGAAATTTTCTTAAAATCAATTACAATGTCAGATTTAAATTATCTCCATATAACTCTTTAATCTTAGATTTTAACATTTTATTTTTCTCTTTTGCTAAATTCGGATCATCGGCAAGTATTTCATTGGCAATTTGCAGCGTTTTTTTCAAGACATCAATATGTTTTGTTAGGTGTGCAAACATTAAATCTGGAAGACCATGCTGTCTTTTTCCAAGTATATCACCAGGTCCCCTTAGCTTTAAATCCTCTTCTGCAATGATAAATCCGTCAGATGTCGACTCCATTATTTCTGCCCTAGTAATTGCAGTTTCAGACTTTGAGTTTAGTATAAGATAACAATAAGATTGATCTCCTCCTCTACCAACTCTGCCTCTTAGCTGATGAAGTTGAGCAAGTCCAAAACGTTCTGTATTTTCTATGACCATTACAGTGGCATTTGGGACATTGATACCAACTTCGATCACTACTGTAGATACCAGAAGAGAAATTTTATTATTATAAAAATCTTCCATTATCTTTTCTTTTGTTTCGGCATTCATTTCACCATGCAAAAGAGCAATCTTGATATCTGGGAATTTTAATTGCATTTCTTCAAAAAGTTTTGTAGCTGAGTTTGCATCTATAACATCAGATTCATCGATTAGAGGGGCAATAACATAACCTTGTCTGCCCTTTCTTATTTCTTCTCTTAGATTTTCATATACCTTATCTCTTGATATTTTTGAATTGGAAGAATCACTACTTACTCGTGTAATAATTTTTTTCCTTCCCTTGGGCATTGTTTTGATAATTGAAATATCAAGATCACCAAATACAACGACTGCGATTGTCCTTGGTATAGGAGTTGCCGTCATGACCATAACGTTTGGATTTGTAGATTTTTCAGATAACATTCGTCTTTGATTAACCCCAAACCTATGTTGCTCATCAGTAATTACCAGTCCAAGTTTATTAAATTTAACCTTGTCGCTAATGACAGCGTGAGTTCCTATTACAACGTCTATTTTACCACCTTTAAGATCATTTAATACACTTTTCTTCAGTTTTTGACTTTGATTGCTAACAAGCAAACCGCACTTTAATCCATATTTATTAAAAGTTTTAGAAATAGTGTCATAATGTTGTTTTGCTAAAATTTCAGTCGGCGCCATAAAAGCACTTTGATATCCAGCTTTAGCCACAGCATACATAGATGATTCAGCCAAAACAGTTTTCCCTGAGCCAACATCACCTTGGATAAGTCTATTCATAGGTCTTGATGAACTTAGGTCGCTTGAAATATCCGATGCTGCTTTTTTTTGATCTTCTGTCAGTTCAAATGGTAGTTTATCAATATAATCCCACATCCGCTCACCTGTAATAACAGGTCCAAATTTATCGCCTCTACTCCTGCCCTTGATTAAAAGAAGACCAGTTTCAAGTGTAAGTAGTTCGCCAAATATTAGTCTATATCGTCCTTCTAAAATTTGAGATTTCGTCTTAGGGAAATGTATACCCTTAAGTGCATAGGAAATAGAACATACATTTGCAGTGTTTAAAATGCTTTCTGGAATCCATTCTTCAATGTATTCAAGCGGATCAATATCGTTAATTTGTTTAATAAAATTTCTAATCTGTCTGCCAGATATAGAACTTATATTTGAATATACGGGTACGATGCCCCTTATATCTGACTCGCTCTCCGCTTCACAAAACTCTGGATGAATCATCTGAAGCCATCCTAAATTATAGTTAATTTGTCCATAAAAAGAATATACTTTACCCTCTTTAATTAAATTATTTATATAAAAAGCATTGAAAAAAGTTACATGAATCATAGCACCACTAGAATCAATCACATCAAAATTTAGGATGGACTTCTTCCAATTACTTTTAAAATTCTTGTTTAAAACTCTTCCCACAACAAAATAGCTGCCTTCGCTATTAATATTCCGAATTGCAGTAGGATTTCTTCTATCTTCATAACTTTTAGGAAGATATAGGATTAAATCTCTCAGGGTAGTAATATTATGTTCAGAAAAAGTTTTCATTTTACTTTTTCCAATACCCTTAAGCGTATCAATCGATTGACTAAGCATCTTATTAAGCATATTATTTACTTTCTATTCACAGTAAATTTTATATTCCTTGGCGCAACATGCTTTGACTTAACGCCAACTATGTGGACAGTGATTTTTTTAATTGGCATGTCCATTTTACCGAATTCCAAAAAAATATCTTTGATGAGATCAGAAGTATTAGATTTTAATGGCATTCCAAAATCAGCAATAAGCGGTATTGAAAGATAGATTCCATTATTAATCTCCGAGACTTCTAAAACATCGGAAAAAGCGACCAATGATGGTTTGTTCTCTTCCACTAAAAGTTTAGATTTATAGTTAGCATGATAAAACCTTCCCCTCCATCTTACCTGCATCAAAACAGATAATATTTTTTGTGCAAAGTAATTTTTTTCAACAGATATTTCACCTAAATCAGTTTGAATTGTAATATTCATTCTATATATCCTTTAGCTATGATTATATACAAAGGTAAGAAAAAACCCGCATTTTGCGGGTTAAAGCCAAATTTAACTATACGGCACGGTTAATTTTGTTCGACTTAATACACTTAGTACAAACGTTAGCCCTTCTTATGGTTCCATTATCGTTAATCTTAACAGTTTGGATATTTGCATTCCACTTTCTTCTTGTATGTCTCATGGAATGGGAAACTTTGTTTCCTGAAGCCTGTCCTTTACCGCAGATTTCACACTTTCTTGACATCTACCGCACCTCCCTTTCTATGTTTAGCATATGCTTTAAAATTTCAAAATTTATACAACAACCGATATTATAGCACAAAATAATTGAGTTTTGCAAGAAAAATATCGTATATTAGGAATTAATTATTATATTTTCGCAAGGTATTATCTCTCCTGTAGAAAAATATTCCTTAAGGTCTATTATTCGTTGATTACTGCTTCCCCTATATAATAGCGATAGATTGCGTAGATTTTGAACAAATCTACCTTCTATCAAATGATCTGCCGTTCTCAGCAACTCTTCAAGTTCCGGTTCCTTTTTCATTCGCTTTTCAAGTTCTTCAATCGTATAACCCGTGTATATTAAAAGATGTAAGTTCCTTTTTTTAACTTCTTTTGCAAGATTAAGAAACGGTCTAACTTGACAGAGTGGCTCTCCACCCGAGAATGTTACGCCCTGAATAAGGGGATTTTCATCAATGCTCTTTAGAATTCTAGAAATCTCTATTTTTTTGCCTTCTTCGAAACTATGTGTGGAAGGGTTGTGACAACCTTCGCAATCATGGGGACAGCCCTGACAAAATATTGCATATCTGATGCCTGGGCCATCCACTATTGACTCCTTCATGATGCCAGCAACTCTGAGAGATTCGTGATTTTTACTTTCTTCAGTTTCTTCACTATCTATTAAGTTGTACCTTGAATTAGAGTCTCGGAATTCTTTCAAAATGTTCTTCCTCAACTTTCTCTCTCCTGCCACACTGCGGGCAAACGTCATCTATTATACCCGTATATCCGCAGCATGGATCTCTGTCAACTGGATGATTTATAGAGCCATATCCTACACCATTTTCCTTCATACATCTTACAACTTGTTCAAATGCATCTAAGTTTTTAAGTGGATCGCCATCAAGTTCTATATAAGATATATGTCCTCCATTTGTCAATTCATGATAAGGCGCTTCTATCTTGATTTTGTCAAAAGCTCCAATATTATAATATACGGGAACATGGAAGCTATTAGTATAAAAATCTCTATCCGTAACGCCTGGTATCTCACCAAATTTTTCCCTGTCAATTCTAACAAATCTTCCGGACAGTCCTTCCGCAGGAGTTGCTATCAGAGACCAGTTAAGACCAGTTCGCCTTGCTTCCTCATCCATTCTTTTTCTCATATATGCAACTATCATTAGTCCTAGTTCCTGAGCCTCTTTTGATTCTCCATGATGCTGTCCAATTAAAGCTTTAAGACATTCAGCAAGACCTATAAATCCAATAGTAAGAGTTCCATGCTTAATTACTTCACTTATATCATCAGTAGGTTTGAGTTTTTTAGAATCAATCCAAACTCCCTGACCCATAAGGAATGGGAAATTAATTACCTTCTTTTGAGACTGTATTTTGAATCTTTCGTTTAACTGACCTATACAAAGATCTATTTTCTGATCAAGTGACTCAAAGAATGCATCTATATCACCTTTTGACTTAATTGCAATTCTAGGTAAATTGATGGATGTAAATGAAAGATTTCCTCTTCCATACACGATTTCTCTATTTGGATCATATGCATTGCCTATTACCCTCGTTCTGCATCCCATGTAAGCAATTTCCGTTTCAGGATGGCCTTCCATGTAATACTGTTTGTTGAAAGGTGCATCTAGGAAACTAAAGTTAGGGAAGAGACGTTTAGCGGATGTTCTGCATGCAAGTTTAAATAAATCATAGTTGGGATCTTCAGGATTATAACTTACGCCCTCTTTAACCTTAAATATTTGGATAGGGAATATTGGTGTTTCACCATTGCCTAGTCCAGCTTCAGTTGCTTCCATGACGCATTTCATGACCAGTCTTCCTTCAGGCGATGTATCAGTTCCGTAGTTTATAGAACTGAAAGGAACCTGTGCTCCAGCTCTTGAATGCATTGTGTTAAGATTATGTATTAGAGCTTCCATTGCTTGATACGTTTTTCTAATAATTTCTCTATCCGCAAAGTTTTTAGATTTTTCCTGTGCTTTCTTCAAATCTTCTGCATTAATTCCATCAAGCTTTAAAAGAACTTCTGTCTCTATATCAGTATATTTTTGATCCCATTCCATCTTAGGCTCGAGATTATACTCATTCAAAATATCGTTTCCAATTTCTTTCATTTTTTTCGGACCATTTTCAATGTCACCCATAAATTCAAGAAACTTTCCAAGATTAGTCCAATAAAGTTTTCTGTATGTTTTCCTTACGCCTGGCGCCATTCCATAGTCGAAATTAGGCACGGACTGACCCCCGTGCTGATCATTCTGATTTGACTGAATTGCGATACATGCAAGAGCTGCATAACTTTCAATATCGTTAGGTTCTCTAAGATGGCCATGTCCCGTCGAAAAGCCTCCCTTTAAAAGAGAAACCAGATCGATTTGGCAGCATGTCATAGTTAATGTGTAAAAATCCATATCGTGAATATGTATATCACCTGATTCATGAGCCTTTACAAACTTTGGATCAATCACATACATCTTATAGAATTCTTTAGCACCTTCAGACCCATACTTAAGCATGGTGCCCATTGCAGTGTTTCCATCAATATTTGCATTTTCTCTTTTAATATCATTATCTTTAGCATCTACGAATGTCAAATCTTCGTATATTTTCATGAGCTTGGTATTCATATCCCTAACTCGGGTTCTCTCAGCTCTATATAAAATATATTCCTTAGCGGTCCTTGCATGGCCGTTTTCTATTAGAATTTTTTCAACGGCATCCTGGATTTGTTCGACAGTTGGCATATTATTATGACAAACTTCTGTCAAATATAGTTCAACCTGCTTAGCAAGATATGTGGCCATCTCCTTATCATTTCCACCAAGGACCTGAGCTGCTTTAAATATTGCTGTTGAGATTTTGTCAATATCAAACTCAGCAGTTCTACCATCTCTTTTAATAATCTTTCTGATTTCTGTCATTGTATTATCCCCTTATAATATATTCAATTTGTCATAATTTTAAATAACTGAGTGAATTATAATAGTCTTTGGTAATCGGGTTGTTGTGCTAATATCATCAATTCATAATAACAATATATAGTGGTTTTTTATTTTTCACTAAATAGATTATACTACTTATGCTATTTTGTCAACAAAAAAAGCGAGTGATTTCCCCGCTTCTTTATTGAAATATTATATTAGATTTATTTATCTTATATGTTTTTCGTAAAATTCAGATCTAAGCATTGACATCAGAATTAGGTCAACATATTTTCCATCTTTTTTACCTGAATTTCTCATTGTTCCTTCTCGGGTAAAACCTATCTTTTCATAAAGATGTTCAGCCTTCTTGTTAGCTGTCATATAGTCAAGAGTAACTCTCTCCATGTGCATGCTTATAAATGCATGATTCAGAATCAGTTTCAAGGCTTCATAACCATATCCCTTGTCCCTATTTTGATTTTCTGCAATATAAATTCTAGTAATATCAAGCGAATCATATTTTTTATTAATCCGTGTCATATAAATCTTGCCTATTGGTATGCTGCCTTCTCTGAGACAAATAGTATACATCATCTTAGTTGGATCCTGTTTGCAATCTATAAATTCTACAACAGAATCTTCATAAGTTCGACCTTCATCCATAGTGAAAAATTCTGTTACACTGGGTAGAATCTCCCATTTTGCGAAATAAGAACAATCATCAAAGATACTTTCTCTGATAAAAATGTTTTTAGTATCCATTTTTGTTTATAAATCCTCCACTCACAAAAACCTTGTTATTATTAGATAGCTTTGGTATATTATATATGATTTAGAAATGAAAATAAAGGAGATAGACAGATAAATGAAAAAGAAATTATATTTTATTTTTCCTTTAATTATAATAGTAATAGCACTAATTGCAGCAGGTGTATATCTCTATATCAAAAGAATAGATGATAACTGGCAAAGTAAACTTTCAAAAAAAATAGAATCATATCAGGAAGTTGTTGAAGATTCATCTTCTAGCTTTGAATCAGTAGATGCAGCTAACGACTGGCTAATTAGCTGGGCAAATAGCAAAGATATTTCTTATACAAAATACGGTAATAATGTTCTTGTTATGGCACGTAAATCAAGCGAAGAATTTAAGTCACAGCCGACTACTATTTTGTTCTGTGACTATGATACGGATAATCCTTCCGGTTCTGTTAGAAGCATTGCCATCGCCATGGCGATTCTAAAAAGCAATATTGAGTTTGGAGAATTGAAAGTTATTTTTGCTGCAGATAAAGATAGAAATTTTAATTCAATTAATAATATACCTTCAGAAGAAATCGGAGATAATTCATCTATTTTTGTGCTATCATCAGGAAATAAGCAAATGTACTCCCTTATGACAGGCGGATCAAAAGCATATAGTATAGATAAGCAATGTGCATTTGAAGAAAGAAAAAAAGATGTTGCAATAAAAATCTCTGTAAACAAAGCTCCTGGCGGTGTTCCTGATACAAAAATTTCAAATTATCCAAATGGAGTTATTCTAATAGGAAACTTCCTTGCAAAATTGCAGTCCGATGCGATAAATTTTGAGCTTGCAAGTTTTAATGGAGGCAAAAGTTCTAGCCTTTACCCATCGTCAGCTGAAGCCGTCGTCGTTGTTAATAAAGATGATGTTGAAAGAATCACTACAAAACTTGAGTCATTAAAAGAAAATTTTGCGGATAAATATCAAGATGATTATGAGGATGTGACACTAGATTATGAGCAGCTTCAAGATTTGCCAGAAAAAGTGATTAACAAATCAGATAGCAGTAAACTTCTAAGCCTCATTTACACTATGATTAATGGAATATATTACAAAGATGATGAAGGTGAAGTTATTGCAATTTCAAGTATAAACATGGTAAATACGGGTAGTGAAAGCATACATATTAAGATGAACACATCTAGTTTATCTAGTGCAAAGCTAAGCGAAATGGAACAAAATATATCAACACTTGCGGGATTGTCTGAATTTAATCTTTCAAATACTAATACTGTGCCTATTTGGTCAAAGAGCAAAGTTAGCGATTTTGCCATCAGTTTGAAGGAATATTATAAACGAAGCAATTCAGATGAACTTGAATTCGTTAATTCGGTACCATCTCAATCTACAAGTGCCCTCTCTTCTAGATTCAAAACTCATAATATTTTAAGCATAACATCAACAGAAGATTCGTTGACTGAAGATGGTAAATTTATTATGACGTATCTCCTAGGTGATACGAAAATATTATAAAACTATATAAGACTATTTTTTATCAAAAATAATATTCAAGTCAACGTCACCACTTATTCCATTTACACGACCTTGGCTTGTAAACTGCCACATTCTGAACATATTTGGCCACTCTGTTGAATAAGTATAGTGTGCAAGCCATATAGGGTATTCGGTTAACTTTGAAATATCAACATCGTTTGTCAACCAAGTCGGATTACCATACAAAATAGGTTCATAGCCAAATTTACTTATTACTTTTAGGAATGCATCAGCCATCTCTGTTTTTGACTTTATATCATGATTTAAAAAGCGTTCATTCCCCATAAACGGTTCCATGTCAAAAGCAACGGGTAAGCTCACACCTCTACCCCATATTTTTTCTGTGACATACTCTGCTTCCTCAATAGCCTCTTCCGGTGTTGTTGCCTGTGAAAAGAAATATACTCCCACTTTTAGTCCAGCATTCTTGGCACCTGCAATATTTTTTTGAAAACATTCATCTTCAACAATAGTCGCATCTCCATATCCTCTATAACCTAAGCGAATCATAGCGCCGTCAACGCCTGATTCTTTAACTTTATTCCAGTCTATTTCTCCATTATGACTTGAAACATCTATTATAAGTCGTGATTTATATCTATCATCCTCATAGCTCATATATCCATTTTTATCATTTTTTAATTTTGATAAATCATATTCACATATAGGCATATCTTTCGAATCTCCTAGCCCGCCATATGTGTTATTAAATAGATAGGACTTATAGATAAAAAATACTATAAATGATAAAGATATCAACACGATTAAAATAATGATAATCTTTTTTAATTCTGATTTTGTCATGGTAAACCCATCATTTAGTCTTTTTGAGAATTTATTTATAAATTTATTTTTCTTTCTTTTCTTCTTCATAAAAAAATTTTAACATAAATACCCTTGATTTGCTATATTCTGAATTTATTAAAGTGTATTTATGTTTTTATATGGTGTATAATGGTCATGAAATGGAGGTTATCTTTATGGATATAAATTTATCTTCTAAAAATGAAATAATAATTAAGAATGAATTTTCATATCTGCTTGATGATATAAGAAGATATCGACAGGATCTTCATAGAATACCAGAACTTGGATTTTTAGTGTACAAAACAGGTGCCTACGTTAAGGAAGTTTTGTCAAAATTAGATTGTAAAATTGAACCACTTGTAAATACAGGCTTTGCAGTCTTTTTTGATTTTGGATGTGAGGAATCCCTATGCTTCAGATGTGATATGGATGGACTCCCAATTGAAGAACAAACTGTGGCATTTTATGCCTCTGAACATGAAGGATGCATGCATGCTTGCGGTCACGATGGGCATATGGCAAACATGCTCGGTTTTGCCCATCTTCTTGATAAATATATAAAAGAAAAAAAAGCACTGCCATACAATGCTCTACTGATTTTTCAACCTGCAGAAGAGACCATCGATGGTGCCGAAGCAATTGTGAATACAACTGTATTTGAAGACTATAACGTGAAAGCTATATATGGACTACATCTCTGGCCTATGATTGAAAAAGGTGAGATTGCTTCAAAGCCTGGACCAATGATGGCTAGATCCACAAATGTTAAGGTTGTATTTGAAGGAAAATCAGCACATGCAGGTGAGCCAGAAAAAGGTCGAGATGCCCTACTTGCTGCATGCGAATTCGTCACAAAAATATATGATTACAAAGATAATTTTATAAGAGAACGTTCAATCCTTCAATTTGGTAAAATGGAAAGCGGAAATGTACGCAATGCAATATCTCCATATACAAGTTTAGACGGTACTATGAGAACGTTCAACGATCTTACATGGGCGAAAATAGTGAATGCTATGAGAAATATTGCAGATGATATAGAACAAAACATAGGCGTGAAAGTAGATGTCGATGTAAGCCAATGGCACCCTGCCGTTGTAAATGATACTTCACTATATGCCAAAATAAAATATGCTCTTAAAAACCTAGACTTTGTAGAATTAAGAAGGCCTGTGATGATTGCAGAAGACTTTTCTTGTTTTGAACAAGTTCTTCCAGGTGTCTTTTTCTTCCTTGGAACAGGTACAGGAATACCCCTACATAACGATCACTTCGATTTTGACGAGGATGTTTTGCTAAATGGTATCAAACTATTTGACACCTTGCTTAAGACGCAATTGTCCACATGCTCCGTCGATATCGGCTCCTAACTGTCTTCTAATAGTAGCATTTATTCCCTTCTTTGTCAGGATTTCCATGCATTCTTCCGCTCTTTTTCGTCCTGATGTTATTAGACCTGTTTGAGAAACTTCATTTAAAGGGATTAAATTTACATGGCAATTTAAATCTTTAAGAAGATTAGCAAGAGCATCCATATCTTTCTTATCATCATTAAATCCTTTGACAAGTGTGTATTCAAAAGATATGCGTCTGCCTGTTTTTTTCACATATTCCCTAGCTTTATCTATAACCGATGATATAGGGAATTTTTTATTTATAGGCATTATCTGATTTCTCTTCTGATCTGTGGCCGCATGTAATGAAATAGCAACATTGATCTGTGGAAAATCATTTGATAAAATATCAAATTTATCAACTAGACCGCAAGTAGATATAGTTATGCTCCTCATAGACAGATTATATCCATCAGGATTGTGTATTATTCTTAGAAATTTCGAAACGTTTACATAATTATCAAGTGGTTCACCTGTGCCCATAAGTACAATATTGCTTATTTTTTCCCCAGTAATCTTCGAAATGACTATAACCTGCGATAATATTTCAGAAGCTGTGAGATTTCTTGACAATCCAAGCAAACCTGAAGCACAGAATTTACATCCCATTCTACATCCTGCTTGAGTTGATATACAGACTGTATTTCCATATTTATATTTCATAAATACAGATTCAATTTGGTTGCCATCATCTAGTTCAAAAAGAAATTTTTGTGTTCCGTCCATTTTGGAAATCTGTCTATCAGCTAGTGTTAAACTGCCTATTTTAAAGTTTTCTTCCAAAATAGAAATCAGAGCCTTCGGAACATTAGTCATATCCCGAAAGCTCTTAATATCTTTGTAGAGCCATGAAAAAACTTGTTTTGCTCTGAATCTTTTATGACCATTTACAATAACAAAGTCTTCAAGTTCATTTGGAAGAAGACCTCTAATATCTTCTTTCATCATTCCTCCTTAAAGAGATTTTTACAATTACTGTGATACCCTCTCAACGAAGATAGCTGTTTTGTGCCCGTTAAGATCATACGTATCTCCCTTATTTTCAAATACGATATCATCTGTCAGCGTTTCCGTCTTGATATAGTCCTCATATTCTGAAATTGCTGATTTGACATCATTATCAGGATATACATATATATTAATTCTATCCATCATTGCAAAATCATTCTGTTTCCTAAGCTGCTGTACCTTCGAAACAAGCTCCCTTGAAAGTCCTTCAGCAACAAGCTCAGGAGTAAGCTTTGTATCGAGAATAGTAAACACATTGTTTTCCATTGCTACTGCAAAGCCTTCTTTTGCTTCAATCCTAATATCTACAAATTCCCTTTCAATTTTTACAGACTCTCCATCAAGCTCCATGGTCAGTGATCCTTCTGTATCAAGTTTCTGACTAACTTCCTTAGGAGACATTTCTGATAGTAACTTCCCAAAAGACTTAATATGTTTCCCGAGTGCAGGGCCTGCAACCTTAAAGTTAGGTTTTAATTGGAAATTCATATATTTATCTAACTCATTGTCAAATACAACTTCTTTAACATTAAGCTCTTCTTTGATCAAATCCACAAGATCTCCGATCAAATCTTCATACTGACCTGCAACCAAAATTTCTGAAAGAGGCTGTCTAACCTTAATTCTTTCTTTTTCACGAGTTCCTCTAGCCAGTGTTACAAGAGTTCTAACAAGGTCCATCCTCTCTTCTGTTTTTTCGCAAACAAGTGACATGTTTGCTTCAGGGAAGTATGCAAGGTGTACGCTCTCCTCACCTGTAAGCTTAGTATAAAGTTCATCAGCTATAAATGGCGCAAAAGGTGCTATTAACTTTGAGATTCCCACAAGAACTTCATACGTCGTTGCATAGACACTCTTCTTATCAAGATCCATCTCTGAAGCATAAAATCTTCTTCTCGCCCTTCTGATATACCAATTAGAAAGATCTTCCGAAAGGAAATCAGTTATCACCCTTACAGTCCTCATATGATCGTATGAGTCCATATATTCCGTTGTGTCCTTTACAAGCTTATTGTACTTTGACAAAATCCATCTATCAAGCTCTGGTCTTTCTGAAGGTTCAACAAAACAGTCATCTATCTCGACATTATCGTTGTTCGCATATAGGACAAAGAAATTATACACGTTCTTAAGTGTTCCGAAGAATTTAGAAATTACATCCTTCAACCCATCCTCGTCAAACTTTGTAGGCGACCAAGCTGGTGATACAGAAAGTAAATACCATCTTGTAGCGTCTGCACCATATTTATCAAAGAGTTCAAATGGTGAAACAGTGTTACCCTTTGATTTTGACATCTTCTTGCCATTTTTATCAAGGATGAGGTCATTAACAAGAACATTTTTATAAGGCGCCTTGCCAGCTATAAATGTTGAAATAGCCATGAGGCTGTAGAACCAACCCCTAGTCTGGTCAATTCCCTCACATATAAAGTCTGCTGGGAAAAGTTTTTCAAAGAAAATATCTTTGTTCTCAAACGGATAGTGCCACTGTGCAAATGGCATAGCCCCTGAGTCAAACCAACAGTCCATTACTTCAGGAATCCTTGACATTTCCTTGCCACACTTTTCACACTTGATGTGTATATCATCCACATATGGTCTGTGAAGCTCAACAGACATATCAATCTTTTCAAGTGATTTTTCTACAAGTTCTTCCCTACTGCCAATGCATTCGAGATTTCCACATTCACATCTCCAAATAGGAATTGGTGTTCCCCAGTATCTGCTTCTTGAGATTGCCCAATCCTTAACTTCAGAAAGCCAGTTTCCGAACCTCTTTTCACCAACATAAGGAGGATACCAGTTAACAGTGTTATTGTTTTTTACAAGTTCATCCTTAAGCTTGCTCATTTCAATATACCAGCTTGGATTTGCATAATATACAAGTGGTGTGCCGCAGCGCCAGCAGTGTGGATAATTGTGTAAAACCTTTTCTTTCGCGAATATTTTGTTCTCACCTGCAAGCCACTTGATGATATCAACATCAAGGCCATCTTCCATGACAAATCTGCCCTTCCAAGGAGTTGCAGTGTACTTTCCTTGATCGTCAACAGGCTTAATCATAGGTACTCTGTACTTCCTTCCGCACTGATAGTCGTCTTCACCAAACGCAGGAGCAGTATGTACAATTCCTGTACCATCTTCGATTGTAACGTAATCCATTACTGTCACAAAGAATGCCTTTTCGCCCTCTTTCAGTTCGATAAAAGGCATCAATTGTTCGTATTCAATATATTCGAGATCTGAGCCCTTCATTTCTTCGAGAATTTTATATGTATTTTCGCCCAAAACTTTGTCAGCAAGATGTTTTGCAACATAGAAAATATTACCCTTCTCATCGCCCTCTGTCATCTCAACTCTTACATAATCGTAGTCAGGACCGACGGTTAGCATGGTATTTGCTGCCAGCGTCCATGGAGTTGTTGTCCAAGCGAGGAAGTACTCGTTATCTCGATCTTTTCTCTTAAATTTTGCAGTTATAGTGTTTGTTTTAACTTCCTTATACCCTTGAGCAACCTCATGAGATGCAAGACCTGTTCCGCATCTTGGGCAGTACGGAAGTATTTTGTGCCCCTCGTAGATTAATCCTTTCTTAAAAAATTCCTTAAGAATCCACCATCCAGTTTCAATGTAGTTATTATCAAGGGTAATATATGGATTTTTCATGTCAACCATATATGCCATTCTTTCCGTCATTTCCTCCCACATTCCGGTGTATGTAAATACGGATTCACGACACTTCTGGTTAAATTCTTTGATACCATATTTTTCGATATCCTGCTTACCGCTCATATTCAGCTGTTTCTCAACTTCAATCTCAACAGGAAGTCCATGAGTGTCCCAGCCAGCCTTACGATTGACCTGAAAACCCTTCATAGTCTTATATCTGCATACAGAGTCCTTTAATGTACGAGCCATAACGTGATGTATCCCCGGCTTACCATTTGCAGTAGGCGGGCCTTCATAAAAAACAAATGCAGGCTTTCCTTCCCTTGCACTCACACATTTATGAAGAATATCCTCCTTCTTCCAAACCTTAACTTGTTCTGATTGAACCTCTGCTACCGGCTTATCCGACAGATTCTTAAATTTCATTATTAAAATTCCCTCCTAAAATATATTAGATTTGTAAATGTAGTATGAGAATTAAAAAATCCCCAACTACATTAAGTTAGGGACGATTAAACAAAATAACCGCGGTACCACCCTAGTTGCTGCCTCTATCAAGGTGCCTCTCATTAAAGTGTTCGACTCGGGAGTGATATTCACGTAGGCTTCACCGGATATCTCTCAGCAAATGATATCCTCTCTGTAAGGGTATTACGCCAGGCTACTGGTTCCGTCACAGTCGTCGCTATTCAATTAAATGCTATTTTAAATAATTTTGTTAAAGTTGTCAAGATATTTAAATAATATTTAGTACAGCCCTCATAATGTTGTAATAGAAGAATGTTACACTCTTATCTAAAAATCCGTCCAGTGCTCCGATAAACACAAGTGCCATAAGAATAAAAAAGCCGTTGCTATATAGCTTATAATACCAATCATATTTTCTTAAATCAAACAATTGTGTTATCACCGAAAAACCGTCTAGTGGCGGAATTGGAAGAAGATTGAAACACATTAACACTAGGTTAACAAAAACAATGTACTGAATAATTAAATTTACAACATTCCAGGAGGATCCCATAGAATAAGCAGCTCCCGTGTCAATTAGCAAAATTTGAATTACTGCAAATATAATGGCTATTATTAAATTAGTAGTAACACCCGCTAATGAAACAAGTAGCTCATCTCTTTTGGGATTCTTATAATATCTCGGATCAATCATAACAGGCTTCCCCCAGCCAAATCCTACTAACAAAAGAGCAATAAATCCCATCGGATCAATATGTGCGAGTGGGTTGATACTAAGTCGTCCCTGGTTCTTAGGAGTCGGATCTCCCAACCAATGCGAAACATACCCGTGTGCTGCTTCATGAAAAGTTATGCCTATTATAATCCCTGGAAGAAACAACAATTTGTTGATAAAATTAGAGGAACTTCCAGTTATAAGCAAAAGGATTGCAGCTATAATTATTATAAAAAATATCTTTGTTCTCTTATCAAAATTAATATTCAATACCTACTCCTTAAATATAAAAGTGAAATAATAATTTGCCTTAATAGAGAGTATTTTACCCCAATATACTGCTATCCGTCAAAGTATTTCTACAAAATATCCGAAAGCAATACAGATACTGCTTCTTTAATTTTAATCCAAAGGCCCCTTGATTCGTAATCCTCAAGTGTAACCTCAGTAGAGAGCTTCATGTCATCCTCAAATGTCTTCTCCATCTTAGCAGCGAAATCTTTATCGTATACGAAGGCATTCGCTTCGAAATTCAACCTGAAACTCCTAACGTCAAAATTAGCCGAACCAACTGTTGAAACTTCGCCGTCGACAACAAGAGTCTTAGCATGAAGAAAGCCATTCTCATACCTGAACACCCTGGCACCTGACTTAATTAATTCTCCACAGTATGCATAATTTGCCCAGTACACAAATGGGTGATCTGGCATGCAAGGAATCATGATTTTCACGTCAACTCCAGACTGTGCAGCCATTTTTAGAGATTCAATCATAGCTCTATCTGGCACAAAATACGGCGTTTGCAAGTAGATTTTCTCTCCAGCAAATGTAATCATTCGCATCATAGCTCTTTTTATTTGTTCCTTTACAGAATCAGGTCCAGACATAACAATTTGAACAGCAATATTGGATTCGGTATTTTCACTGTAGAAATCAATCTCATCAAAATCTGGCTTCTCACCTCGTTCTACACTCCAGTCCATTAAGAAGATAGCTTTCAAGTCCTGAACCGAATTGCCTACTATCCTAAGATGAGTATCTCTCCAATATCCAAATTTTTTCTTAAAACCTAAATATTCCTTTGCTATATTGAACCCTCCAATATAGCCATATTTATTATCAATTACAACAATTTTTCTGTGATTTCTGTAATTAAGATCAAAATTCAAATATTTAAACTTAGGCTTGAAAAAGTATTCTACTTCACCACCAGCATCGATAAAGTCTTTAAGTTTTCGATCGCTGATACGCCTGCTTCCCAGGGTATCTATCAAAAGTCTTACCTTAACACCTTCTCTTGCCTTATCTGTTAAAAGATTTAGCAGCCTCTGCCCTATAAAGTCAGGCTTGATAATATAAAATTCAATGTCTATAGAATACTTAGCTGCCTTGATATCCTTCATAAGGCTTCTAAAGAAATCCTTGCCATCATTAAACATATCTATCGAATTATTCTGCGTAAGATATGATTCTCCATAAACGAGATTTAACTTTACCATTTGCCGCCAAATATTTGCTGCTTCATTTGAAAGCTCAAATTCGCCTGAATTCATTTCCTCTATTTGGTCTTCAAGTGAATCTCGAATAATTTTTTTATCTTTATCATCTAGATTATATATTTTTCTTCTACTTATATTTTGGGCAAAAACCAAATAAAATACTGCTCCAACAATTGGAAGAAAAAATAGTACAAGAATCCATGCTAAGGTTTTAGCTGGATTCTTACGTTCTATAAAGATTATAACTAAAGCCAATATTACATTAATGACAGATAGGGCTATTTCAAGTATCCATATCCATTGCGGAACATTGAAATGAATCATTTTTCTATACCATATTGTAATGCATTGATGATCGCAGCAGCGATATTGCTACCACCTTTTCTACCCCTTGCAACAATTGCAGGAACACCTAAATCAATAATTCTCTCTTTAGATTCTACTACATTTACAAAGCCTACAGGAACCGCTACAACTGCAACAGGATTGAGTTTGCCTGCTTTTACCAGTGATTCAATCGATAGCAATGCTGTAGGCGCATTTCCAATAGCAAAAATCACTGGCTTATCAAGTTTAGCAGCTCTTTCCATACTAATAAGAGATCTTGTGACGCCTCTTTCCTTAGCTTCTTTTGCTACATCCTCATCACCTATGAAGCACAAAACTTCTCCGCCGTATTCATGTATTCTCTTCTTGTTAATACCCGACTGAGCCATAGTTGTGTCAGTAACTATATATGCTCCCTCCGATATTGCCTTTCTTATAATTTTTTCCACTCCATCTGTGAAATATAAACTGTCAGCATATTCAAAGTCAGCAGATGTATGAATGCATCTTTTAATTATATCTTGGTATCTAGGATCCAATTTCTTATCCCCAAGAGTTTCCGATATAATCTCCATACTTCTCTTTTCTATATCCATAGGAGCTATATTATCTATTTTCACTACTTTTCAATCCCCTTTCTTGCAGGAATACCTTGATCATAAGGATGCTTTACTTTCTCAATCCTCGAAACATAGTCAGCCGCTTCAACCATCTTCTCAGATGGGAATCTTCCAGTTATAACAACTTCTAGTTTCTCAGGCTTCTTCTTAAGAAAATCCAACAAAAGATTCTCATCAAGCACACCTGCTTCAATTGATCCCAAGGCCTCATCGAGTACTAGCAAATCATAATCTCCAGACATAACCTTATCAATAGCCTCCTGAAGCTGATTTGCACTCATTTCCTTTGTTGCTGCAAGTTCATCCTCAGTCATCTGGAATGTAAATTTCTTAATCGGCTTTGCTGCTAGGATTTCAATATTGTCGAGTGTTCTCAAAACATTCAGTTCACTGCTATTGCCATCCTTTAGAAACTGCATGAAGAGCACTTTTAATCCAAACCCTTGGGCTCTAACGGTTAAACCAACAGCAGCTGTAGTTTTACCCTTTCCATCTCCACAGTAAATATGCACCAATCCCAAATCACTCTTTTTTCTCATATCATTTTCCTCCTAAAATTGCAAGCAACTCATCAACATCAATTGCTTTTTCAAGATTTTCAGCAAGTATCTCATACTGTTTTTCCTTATACTTATCCATATCAATGACATCTTCGTGTGATATCTCAACTCCCTTGCTTTTCATTAAAGAGTTGATTACTTCACTGCTAATATCACTTCTATCAAAGATTCCATGTATATAGGTTCCGTAGATATTTCCCTCATTAATTATATTCCCAAAACCTGCAGAAATACCCATATGAATTTCATAACCTTCGTATTCCATGCCCGATAGTCCGCCGAATATACCATCTACCTTTGCAAGTTTTCCTATTTGAGATTTGCGCGTCTTACTCTCGGAGAATTCAGTTGAATGCGGCAAGAGTCCTATACCCTTCATCTCACCACCACCTTCAACACCGTACTCATCCTTGAGGTATTGACCCAGCATTTGATAACCACCACATATACCAAACACAGGCTTTCCCTTAGATGCATGTTTCTGGATCCTCGTTTCCATTCCAGTCTCTCTGAGCCACTTTAAATCTCCCATGGTACTCTTAGTTCCCGGAATTATTATCATATCAGGATCCCCAATATCTTTAGGTGACTTAACATAGCGCACACCTACTCCCTCAAACTGTTCAAAAGCATTAAAATCAGTGAAGTTTGAGATGCGAGGTGTTCTTATAACAACGATATCAATAAGGCCATTAACCTTACTACCTTTCTCCTTCATGCTGAGACTGTCTTCGTCGTCTATATCCACATCCATATATGGCACAACACCTAGCACAGGTCTTTTGATAATATCCTCAATCATATCAACCCCAGGCTTCAAAATGTCAATGTTACCCCTGAATTTATTAATAATCACACCCTTTACGAGTTCTCTTTCTTCCTCATCAAACAAAAGCATGGTTCCAGCAAGTGCCCCGAAAACACCGCCTCTATCGATATCTCCCACGATAATAACTGGCGCACCTACTTTTTTTGCCAATCCCATGTTGACAATATCCTTGCTCTTTAAATTAATTTCAGAAGCACTGCCTGCTCCCTCCATGATAATATAATCAAAATCTTTTTCCAGTTCCTCAAGTGCCTTCACGGCTTCCCTCTCAAAGAATTCTTTTTCCTCATAGTAAAGCGAGGCCGTATAATTGCCATACACCTCTCCATGAAGAATGATTTGACTGCCTGTATCACTATTAGGTTTCAACAAAATAGGATTCATGCGTACATCAGGTTTCACTCCTGCTGCTTCTGCCTGGACTACCTGCGCACGCCCCATTTCAAGTCCATCTTCAGTTATAAATGAGTTCAAAGCCATGTTCTGAGATTTGTATGGTGCAACCTTATAACCTCTATTTTTAAGGATTCTACAAATCCCCGCGGCTATCAAGCTTTTTCCTGCATTGGAACATGTACCGAGCACCATCAGTTTTTTTGACATATATAGAAAATCCTCTCCCTAAACATTAGATAAAATTAGAATATTAAACGATTATTACTTCAACGATTGTTATTATTTCCGCATATAATTTCTCTAAATACTTTAATAAGTGTTTTATTTTCTTCTTCAGTTCTGACAGCAATCCTAAAAAAAGATGGAGACAGTCCTCTAAAATTGCTGCATTTTCTTATAAGCACACCATGTTTTAAAGCCTCATCAGCGAGATCTCGATCAAGAATATTCTCATTCGACTTTATTAGCATATAGTTAGCTTGAGATTCAAATACTTTGAGACCAATATCAGATAAAGCATTTGTCAAGAATTCTCTTTGAGATTTGACGTAATCCTTAGTTTTATCAACAAAATCTCTGTTAAGAGCGGCACATCCCGCCTCAGAAGCTACGGTTGATACAGACCATGGTTGTAAAGTGTTTTGGATTTTAGCAGCAATATCTTTTGAACCGAATAACGCATATCCAAGTCTCAGACCTGCCATTGCAAAAATCTTAGTGAAGGCACCTAGAATAATTAAGTTATCATATTTTTTTAGTAAATTAATTGCAAAATATTCGTCTTCTTCTACCAAAAAATGCACAAAACATTGATCGAGCACCAGTATTCCATTATTTTCTTGCAGTTTAATTAAAATGCCTTCGATGATATCCAAATTGACGGCTCGACCTGTTGGATTATTGGGACTGCATAAGAATATCATATCAGTATCTTTATCAATCGATTCTAGAATTTCCAATGTGACATCAAAATTTTCAGATTCTTTTAGAATATGGTGGTGAACCTCTCCGCCAGAGATATCAACTGCTTCTTCATATTCAGA
Source organism: Clostridiales bacterium (assembly GCA_028725765.1). Lineage (GTDB taxonomy): Bacteria > Bacillota > Clostridia > Peptostreptococcales > Anaerovoracaceae > S5-A14a. Next base: position 42,724 of record JAQYRL010000049.1, on the reverse strand, counting down.
AAAAGTCGGAGATGGGATTAAAACCTTTCTAGGTCTTAGTCCAAGACAAATTCTAAAAATCAAATCAGCAGCACCGTTGCCACAGACAATCTTATCTGCATCAAATTCATAAAATTTTGATAGTGCATTTCTAAGTTTTCTAGATGAATAATCCGGATAAGTCTGATATTTATCTATGCTATTTATAATCGCACTTTTTGCACTTTGAGGCATACCGAGAGGGTTGATATTAGCTGAGAAATCCAGTATTTTGTTGTCATATTTATATATGTCTCCACCGTGTGTATACTTAATCATAGTCCTCCATTATACATAGCATAATATTCTTATAATCACTAGAAGAATCAGGATGATAATTGAACTAGCCCACATAAGCCGCGTTGTTCTCACAATGTCATTAGATTCTACAGTTCTTTTCGGATCGCCCAAGGAAGCTTTCTTATACAAAACACCGAAATATGTCGCATCTCCTCCGAGCCTAACCCCCAGAGCACCAGCAGTCGCACCCTCAGTCCAGCCCCCGTTCGGAGATGCGTGCTTCGCATGATCCCTCATCATCACACGCCACGCATCCTTCGCAGAAAGCCCCGAAATCAAAGATGATGCGAAGCACATTGAAATTCCGGTAAGTCTTGCCGGCAAATAATTTACAACATCGTCTAAGATCGCGGAAGCCTTACCGAAGTAAAAATATTTTTCACTCTTATATCCAATCATTGAATCTAAGGTATTAACAGCTTTATAAGCAAACCCTAAAGGGGCTCCACCTATTGCAATTGCAATCAGTGGAGAAACAATCCCATCGGTAGTGTTCTCGCTCACAGTTTCAATGACAGCTTTTATTATATCTTCCTCGCCAAGCTGCGATGTATCTCTTCCGACAATCATCGAAAGAGCTCTTCTTGCCTCAGATAGATTTCCTTCATCAAGATATTTTTTAACTTTATATGCCTCAGTACTTAGCGTCCTAGCCGCAAGAATCTGAAAGGACCAGAATATCTCAAGAATCAGTCCCAGCCAAAAGCTAATTCTGTACAGGAATAAAAGGGCTACAAAAGGAATTATGAAGCTTATAAAAACCGTTAAAATGAATATTAAAATTCCCTTTGTCACGTCTTTCTTTGTAGAATCAGGTAATAATAATTTTTCAATACCTGAAATCAATTTTCCTATATAGACAATTGGATGCGGAATCTTTAAAGGATCCCCAAAAATAAAATCCAGCAAAGAAGACAATAATAAAATTATGACAATTCTGTATGTTATTACGAAATTCAATATCATAAAAGCAAATTTAATTTATATTAATATAGTATGAAATATCAAGGTTCCAATGGTTTAGCCATTAAAAGGTTTTGCATCTTCACAAGCTATTATGAAGTTTTCTGCGAATGAAATATTGCTAAGCCAGTGTATGCATGGGAATCCTGCAACGATATTTTTGGGAGCATGGATTGCATCAAATGTTAATCCACTTTCTTTCTTCGCTTCAAATGCAGATCCAAATACATCTGTAGTCATATAGTGGTGCTCGTGACACTTTGTCTGTTCCCCAGCTTTGCAGAGAATGTTATCAACCTTTGCTGTCAATGTTTTGTATCCAAATCTAACAAGAGAATCTGACATAGTTATATTTCCAGGTACAATTCCTACACCCTCATATGTCTGTCCGAAGAATGTAATTGTTTCAGCAAGATATGTGTATCCACCGCTTTCAGCATATATAGGAATACCTGCAAGATTAGCATTTCTAATGGATTCCTTCATGCTCTCGTTATTCATTATACGATCAAGGTAGTTTTCAGGATATCCACCACCTATGATGATACCATTTATGCCCTCAGGCAATTTTTCATCCTTCATTGGAGAGAAAAACTCAATTTCAGCGCCAAGTTTCTCAAGTACATCGATATTATCTCTATATGCGAAACAGAAAGCCTTATCTTTTGCAATTGCAATCTTAACTGGTTTTTCTGTAATCTTATTAATGCGAACTTCCTCATAAGCTAAGTTGCCTGCATCAGAAGCGATTTCTAAAATTGCATCCATATCAACAGTCTTTGCAAATGTCTCACCTAGAACCTGTATTTTGTCCTGTAAATCTTCTATTTCTTCGGCCGTTATTAATCCAAGTTGTCTACTTCCAATAGAAGCTTCCTTAATCTTAGGTAAATAGCCAAGGCAAGGAATTGAGAGTTCATTTTCGATTAGAGGTTTAAAAATCTTAAACATCGATTCAGAACAGTTGTTAAGCAATACTCCTCTAAGAAGATTTTCATGAAAATCTAAATAACCCTTAAGGCTCGCAAGAAGAGACCTGCCCTTACCGGCTACATCGGCCACTAATATTTCAGGAGTTTCTGTAAGTCTTGAAATGTGATTTGCTGAATAACTATCATCCTTGAAAGATAGTCCATCGTACATTCCCATAACGCCCTCAATTACAGCGATGTCGCTGCCCTCTGAATGTCCCAAAATTGTTTCTAGTGCATCATATCCTTGTAAATACAAATCAATATTTCTTGAGGAAACGCCCATTACTTCCGTATGGAACATCGGATCAATATAGTCAGGTCCACATTTAAAAGAACTTACATTTTTGCCCATAAGTCCAAGTGCCTTAATTAAAGCAATTGTAGCCGTTGTTTTTCCACTTCCACTGCCAGTACCTACCAGCATCACTCTAGGGATTTTAAATCTCTTCATCTTTTTCTCCTTTTACAATGTATATAGGATTTTCACCCATCATCAAATTATAATTACCAAGTTTTTTGGATTTTGCTATTGTCGCCGAAATTATTTCAGTTTTCAAATTTTTATTTTTAAACGTATCAATAATCAATCCTATGGTCTCAAGTGTAATCGCGTTTGCTACGATTGTAGCATTTGGATTCTTCGTTAATACAAGGTCTAAAATTTGCTCAAGACTTCCCGTTGTTCCGCCTATGAATACCTTCGTAGGTGTTGGAAGATCCACGAGGGCATCAGGTGCTCTACCGGAAATAATCTCAACATTATGTGTTTTTAATTTTTTTACATTAGCGTTTAGTACATCAAGAGCATCTTTCTTCATCTCCACGGCATATACCGTCGATTCATGAGCCTTAAGTGCAAGTGCACAGGTAACTCCTCCCGAGCCTGCGCCAACATCCCATACTATATCGCTCGGACTCACAGCAAGAGCGTCAACGCTTAAATTTCTCACATGCTCCTTTGTCATCGGAGCCTTTCCTCTTATGTAATCTTCGTCCTTAAAAATTTTGTAAGGGTTAACAAAGTTTTCATTTTCTATCAATATAACAGACAATTTATCGAAAGTTTTACCAACGAGTGACTTAGGCGTATCTGCAGTTATCTTCTCGCCCTGCATACCTAGCCTTTCACCAATGTATATTTTTACATCTCCAAGGCCGACCCTTACCAAATCATTTATAATCGCAGGAACATCCCATTTACCTCCCGTTAAGGCAAATGTTTTGTTGAAATACGAAGCATACGGAACTATCGATCTGTCTAGTCCGTGAAGTGAAATAAGTTTCCAATCTTCATATCCCATATTTAATTTTGAGGCAAAAAGCTGAAAACTGGAAATTCCGGGAATTAATTCTATTTCAAAATCATCCAGATGTTTCCTTAGAGTCGTTGCAATGCTATAGAAACCAACGTCCCCTGAAGCGAGTACTGAAGCCTTTAGATCACATTTATCAGAGTTTTCTTTTAAAAAGTCAATTGTACCCATGATTCCCATAATCTTAATATTAGCGTTTAAATCAGAAAACTCATCGTTGAGACGTAAGCTTGTAAGCACCACATCTGCAGATTTTATTTTAGAAATCCCAGCAGCCGTCATGAATTCAATAGAACCCGGCCCACCTCCGACTACATTAATTTTCATAAAATCTCCAAACTATATGTAAATTTTTTTGTACTAATCATTAATTCTATCTGCTAATATCTCAGCAAGTCTAGGGTCTGCACCAAGTGTATCTCCCATGGTAATCTTAACGTTATCATGTCCCTCAAGTGCAGCTTCAAGCTCATTTGGAATATCCTTTTTAATGTGGATACCTCTAAACAGAAAGTATGGAACTACTTTAATCTCATCTACACCCATATCTACAAGCTTCTTAACTACGGTTGGAATATCTGGCGGACATAATTCCATGTATGCAATTTCTATAGGCATATCCTTATCTTCGATATTATCCTTAGCAAGTTTAACAATTTTTTCGATGGTATCGGTTGTTTCTTTAACGCGGCTTCCATGAGCCAATACCATAATTCCCTTCATAACAAACTTCCTCCTTACCTATTCACAATATTATTTAAAATTTTATTTGCTAAATTATTTTTCAAATGCTTTTTTGTACACAGAAATCGTCTTATCAATGTCTTCGTACGTAATTTCTGTCGAGAAGAATACACTCTCAAACTGTGAAGGTCCCATATAAATTCCATTCTCAAGCAAAATCTTAAAGGCTCTAGCAAAGTTTTCCGTATCTGATTTTAAAGCATCTTCATAGTTTTTAACCTTCCCAGTCTGGTGGAATACACATGCAAGCGATCCGATTCCCACAACCTCAAAATTCGTGAGTTCTTTCAAGTTCTTAACAAAATATTCGCACTTTGCTGCAAGATCATCATAAATAGATGGCTCGTTTAAAAGTTGTGTGAGCATCGCAATTCCAGCTGCCATGGCAATAGGATTTCCAGAAAGCGTTCCCGCCTGGTAAACTGGACCGAGTGGAGAAACAAAGCTCATAACATCCTTTCGGCCTCCATATGCACCTACTGGCATCCCTCCTCCAATAATTTTACCATATGTAACAAGGTCAGGTGTAACACCAAAATATTCAGCTGCGCCACCAAAGCACAGTCTAAACCCTGTAATTACCTCATCAAATATCAAAAGAGCTCCATTTTCATCACATATTGATCTCAGTGATTCTAGGAAGCCTTCTTCAGGTATTACAAGACCCATATTGGCAGCAACAGGCTCAACTATTATACAAGCAATCTCTTCAGGATTCTCTTCAAAGAGCTTATTCACGCTCTCAACATCATTATATCTTGCAAGAAGCGTGTCCTCAACAGCACCCTTAGTTACACCTCCACTATTAGGCTCACCAAAGGTCATTGCACCTGAGCCAGCCTTAACTAGAAGTGCATCACTATGCCCATGATAACAGCCCTCGAACTTGACTATTTTGTTCCGCCCTGTAAAACCTCTTGCTGCCCTTATGCAACTCATCACAGCCTCTGTTCCACTATTTACCATTCTTACCATTTCAACCTGTTTAACGTTATCACAAATCAGTTCAGCGAGTTTTACTTCAAGATGGTTACATGCCCCGAAGCTAAGACCTTTTTCTGCGGTCTCAAAAACAGCTTTTTTAACTACCGGATTATTGTGTCCTAGAATCATTGGCCCCCACGATCCTACGTAGTCGATATACTCTCTACCTTCAATGTCATATACCTTGCTACCATCGGCACTCTCGATAAAAATAGGCGATAATCCGACGGACTTAAATGCTCTTACGGGGCTATTCACACCACCCGGCAAATATTTCTTAGCATCATCAAAAAAGCTCTTAGATGTTGCATTTTCTGGAATCTTCAAAAAGTCCATCAACCTATGTCTCCCTTCTGTATTGCATCAGCAATTTCCATTGCATAGTAGGTTAACAAAATATCTGCACCGGCTCGGTATATCGACACTGTGCTCTCACACATAGTTTTGTATTCATCCAAAAGACCGGCGTTGCCTGCATTTTTAATCATTGAATATTCACCGCTCACGCTATATGCCGCAACAGGTAGATTGGTTCGCTCTTTAACGTCTCTAATAATATCTAGATATGAAAGCGCTGGCTTAACCATGAGTATATCTGCACCCTCATTCGCGTCAAAAATTGACTCCTTAATTGCCTCCATCCTATTGTGATAATCCATCTGATAAGCTCTTCTATCTCCAAAAGAAGGTGCTGAGTCGGCAGCATCTCTGAAAGGACCGTAAAAGGCGGACGCATATTTTGCTGCATAACTCATTATAGGAATATTATTATATCCGGCTTCATCAAGTGCTTTTCTAATCTTTTCGATTCTTCCATCCATCATGTCTGAAGGCGCAACCATGTCTGCACCGGCTTCAACATGTGATAGAGCAATCTTTGCAAGATAAGGGAGTGTCAGGTCATTATCGACTTCCTTATCATTAAGTATTCCGCAGTGGCCGTGATCTGTATATTCACACATACAAACATCGGTCACAACGTAAATATCATCACCGTATTCTTTTTTTATTTTTCTGATTCCAGACTGAACTATTGCATCCTCATCATAAGCCTGAGTTCCTACAGAGTCCTTACTTGCAGGTATACCGAATAGAATAACCTTATTTACTCCGTGATCAAGGCATTCATCTATTATCTCATTTACCCTGTCAGGGCTATATCTATATTGTCCTGGCATTGCATCAATATGTGCTTTGATGTCACTACCTTCTTCAAGAAACAATGGATAGATTAAACTGTCTTTAGATAGTCTTGTTTCTCTAACCATTCTTCTAACATTATCATTCCTTCTGGTTCTTCTACCTCTATTCATCGTGACCTCCTGATAATTCAATAAGTTTATCTAACATCGAAACTATAGTTGCTTCATCTGAAACATATGTCTTAAAGCCATTTTCTGAAGCTAAATCTTCAGTTTGCCTGCCTATGCAAAGGGCTTTTTTATCTTTCAACATGTCTTTATCCTGCGTTGACAAAAGTCCAAAAACACAGCTTTTGCTTGTAAATGTTATCCAGTCAATATTATCCATATCAAGAGGATCATGCTCAACGTAATTGGTTCTATAAACCGGATAATCCATATAGCGAGCTCCCCAATTTTCAAGTTCTACAATCGTCTCCTCGCTCCCTTTTTCGGCACGCAAGAGCAAAACACCATCCTCAGGTGTCACCTTCCCTGACTTTGCAAATTCCTTAATCATGGTCTTCCCATCGAATTTAGATGGTACAAAATCTGCAATAACTCCGAATTTTTTCAGTGCTGCAGCAGTCTGTGAACCGACAGCAATTATAATTTTATCGGATAAGCTCCTTGCGTCTTTCCCCTTTTCGATAAGGTCATCGAAGAATGATTCAACACCTACACTGCTTGTGAACGCCAGGACTTTGAAATCGTCAATTGGCGGATTGATCGGCTTTATGTATTTTGTTTCAATTACAGGATATAGAATTGGATTTCCACCAGCATCTCTGATTAAGTCTGCTAACCTTGATGCCTTTGACTTAGGCTGAGTAACAAGTATGTATTTGTCAATTAAAGGCAGTTTTGAAAACCAATCAAAGTCTTCACTCAAGCTGCATACTCTGCCAACAATTATAAGTGCTGGTGACTTGATGCTATTTTGTTTGACATCTGAGGCCAAATTCTCAAGAGTAGAAATAACCTTTCTTTGATAACTCCTGGTACCATTTTCAACTACGCCACAGGGCATCTTCGGATCCATTCCTGCGTCAAGAAGTCCGCTTGAGATGTAGTCAATGCTTCCTACTGACATCATGAATATAAGTGTCCCATTTAGCTCTACAAGTGCAGGGAAATTGATATTGGGATCAGTCCCCCTCTTGCCTATGCCTGTTATCATGTGAACTGAAGAACAGAAGTCTCTATGTGTAACAGGTATTCCTCCATAGGTTGCGGCGCCAATAGATGATGTGATCCCAGGAATTACACGAAAATTAATTCCATTGCTCACAAGCAGTTGAAGTTCTTCGCCACCACGCCCGAATAGGAATGGATCTCCGCCCTTCAGTCTGACAACCTTTTTAAACTTTTGCGCCTCTTCGACTAGTATCTCACTGATTCTTTCCTGAGGTACTGGGTGATTGCCTACATTTTTGCCAACATTTATGAGCTTAGTATCGGCAGGTATGAGTTCCATTATTTCGTCACTTACTAGTCTATCATAGACTACAACATCGGCAGACTTTATTGCTTTTTCGGCAGCTAATGTGAGCAAATCTCTATCTCCGGGTCCGGCACCCACCAAATATACTATGCCTTTTTCTTTTTTACTCATCTCTCATCTCTTTCAATTTTCTCTTCATATTCTGAGCAAGCTGTCTTCCTAATGCCACACCGTCCTTTAATGGACCAGTTACGGTCTTTGTCAACTGATTCTCATATTCATCGACATAAAAACCCGTCAATGTAATATTGCCATTTTCTATTTCTGCAAATGCGGCAACAGGTGAACTGCATCCTCCGTCAAGTTCAGTAACAAAAGATCTCTCTGCCATTGCAATTGACTTCGTTTCTTCATCGTTGAAATCGCTAAGCAAACTTGCATCAAAATCCGTCCTTGACTGAACTGCAAGTATTCCCTGACACGCTGCAGGCACCATTTCAGAAGGCGAAAACACCTTTGAAACCCGATTTTCAAGTCCGAGTCTCTTAAGTCCTGCATATGCTAAAACAATTGCTGAGAACTCTCCATCATCTAATTTTTTAAGCCTTGTTTGAAGATTACCCCTGATAGGCTTAACTTCCATATCCGGATATAGTTTCTTCAGATGGAGCTGACGTCTCTTAGATGAACTTCCTATCGGCTTTGATCTATCAAGCTTATCTACTCCATTTGGAAGTACGAGTACATCTCTTGGATCCTCACGCTTTGAAAAAGCTATAAGCGGTAAATCTTCCGAAACCTGCATTGGCATGTCCTTTAACGAATGCACTGTCAAATCAGCTCTGCCATCCATTAACGCCTTGTCAAGCTCCTTCACAAAAAGCCCCTTACCCCCAATTTTATCAAGTGTCTTATCGAGAATTTTATCACCTGTGGTCTTCATTGTAAGCAATTCCACATCAATTTCAGGATGAGACTTCCTAAGAGCATCGATTACAATATTAGATTGAATAACAGCAAGCTTGCTCTCTCTGCTTCCTACGGTTATTTTCATTTTAGATTACCTCTCAAATCCAACTGATCCATTAATTGCAAGTACAGTTTGTTAGATTTACAATTCTAATTATTTTCCAAGAATTTTCCTATATCATCAGCAATTTTACGTGTTTTTTTGTGATTGCTTCCATCTCCCGCGATACCAATAACAACCTCGTCTTTAGTTCTTACAGCAGGAAAGAAAACATCGCATTCATCTTTTGCATCTGCAATAGAGTGAAAAACACCACATTCCTTCGCTCTCGCGGCTATTTTGTTGTTTATATTTCTGTCACTTGTGGCAGCAACTACCAAGAAAGTCTCTTTATTTATCTTCGATATATCAGCATCATTAATTGGTTTTCTATGGAATTTTATCCGTTCGCAATTTTCAGATTCATCAAGAAGTGCCTCAAGTTCTTTTGAAGGTGTTCTGCCAATAACATCTATTTGAAATTTAAACTTTAGAAGTGTTTTTATACGCCTTGTGGCAATGACTCCGCAGCCGTAAACTATTACTTCTTTATCAGTACTATCAATAAATAGAGGGAAATTAGTGTGTTTCATAGTTCTTTAAAATAAACTCCTTAATTTCAGCCATGGAATATCCTGACTCATCTGTCGGCCTTTTAATGATAATTACCCTATAGCCAAGTTCAGATAATGCGGCCTTATCCTGAAATCCTCCTACGGTGCCCGTATCCTTGGTCACAAGGGTTTTAAGGCCATACTGTTTCATAGTTGCCACATTCATCTCTTTAGTAAAAGGACCCTGCATCGCTATGATATTTCGCTTTTCTATACCGGCATCAAGGCATAGATTAATCGATTCCACAGTCGGTAAAACACGGGCAATCAGGCGATTTTCTTTGCAGGCAACGTTTCCAAATTTAGCAATTTCTTTTGAGCCAGTTGTCAATAATATTTTTTCGGTAGAGTTGTTCAGAATTCCCACCGCATCTTCTATGCTGTCTGCGAAGATTAGACCTTCTACGTTAGATTCTATTCTCTCTCTATAGAGTCTCAGATATTTGAACTCATTAGTACATGCTGTTCTTATATTTTCGGTAACCTTAGTCGCATAAGGATGTGTTGCATCGATTACAAATTCAATATTTTCAGACTTGAGAATATGGTTCATTTCTTGAGGTGTGAGCCTGCCCTGCCTCACATCTATATTCACGTGTTCCTTCATCATCTCGCCGCCATATTCTGTAGCGACAAAGAAGATAAAATCTTTTTCAATAGCCTTTTCCTCAGCCCAATCCGCAAGTTGCCTTCCCTCACTCGTACCAGAGAAAACAGCAAACTTTTTAGACATTTTTGTATCCCCTTGGAGTTACTATTCTGCCATTAATTATTTCTGTAGTACTATTACCGATGAAAACCGTCGTAAACATATCAATATCATCATTATCCTTAAGATCGGTTAATTTGCAAATTTTTGTCATCTCTCCCTCGCGGCCTATCATCTTAACATATCCAGAAGGAGTATCCGGTGATCTAAATTCCAAAATCGCATCAACAGCTTTGTCTATGTAATCTCTTCTTTTTTTACTCTTAGGATTGTACAAAACAATTGACATATCAGCTTCTGCTGCTAATTTTACTCTTTTCATGATTAGATCCCAAGGTGTTAAAAGATCGCTGAGTGAAATTATGCTGAAATCGTGGATAAGTGGTGCACCAAGAAGAGCCGCTCCGCTGCATGCTGCTGTAATGCCTGGTACAACCTCAATCTCAACCTCAGGATGATCTTTTGCAACCTGAATCATAATACCAGCCATACCATAAACGCCTGCATCTCCGCTACATACAAAGGCAACTGTTTTGTTCTCTAAGGCTGCATCGAGAGCTATTTTACATCTATCCACCTCTTTTTTCATAGGTGTAGACAGAACTTCCTTGCCTCTTGTCATCTCTCTTACTAGCTCCACATAAACCGTATAACCCACAACTACATCACTTTTCTCTATTGCTGCCTTTGCATAAGGGGTCATGTGATCTAGGCTTCCCGGGCCGATACCTACAACGTATATTTTCATTTAATTCCTCCCATAGTCATTCTATAGTCATACCATCTGTAAAATTCCTGTTCAAATTCGTGAATAATTTCGTTGATCTCAAACATGTGATCTTCCTTAGATTCCATAACCTCATCCCTGCTTATCATGTCAAGATCATAGTACTTAGGTATCTCTCTTGGATTTTCCGCATTATCAAATTCTACTATTCTAGGATCTATATCCCTTGGCATAGCTAAGTCTATGAATACATTAGGCCATTTTTCGATTTTCCTCATATCCTCATAGTTAAGCGTGTAATGTGGGCTCATTGTGGCGCTAATTACGGCATCGAAGTCAGATATAACGCTGTATCTTTCTGCATAATTTACCGTGTCAATCTTTCTTGGCACACTAATGGCGCCTGACTTAAACTGTCTCAAAGTCATGGTTGCCTCGAACTTATTTGCAACAAGGCTCTCTCCAACAAGTCGGCCGATTACGCCATTGCCTATGATTAGGACATTATTAATATCGTCATGCTCCTTTAGAATTGAAACTGCTTTCAGTGCCGTCGAGTTATCGCTGAGGTTAAAATCTATATTGGTCTTAACTTTTTTACCTGCACTTATCGCATTCCTAAACAAAACATTCAAGATTGAGTCCGTCGTTTTTTCCTCTTTTGCTGTTCTTGCAGCATCCCTAACCTGGGAAATGATTTGGGCATCTCCCCATATCTGAGATTCTGTTCCCGATGCTACGAGCATTAGATGTCTAATCGCATCATGTCCTGATAGTGTCTTCTTAACGCTTGACATCTCGTCTGCATTCTGTTTTTTAATCTCGCAGATTATCTCAAATGGGTCATAGAATGTCCCATCCTTCATGGAGAGATAAAGTTCAGTCCGGTTACATGTCGCAATAAGCACACCACCGAGTATGTCCTCGTATTCCTTAATTCTATTATATAATTGACAGACCTCAGATGACGTAAAAGTGAATAATTCTCTTTCAGAAATATTAGCCGCCTTATGGTCTATATAACTCATTATAATGTTCAAAATTTACACTTCCAATCTCTTACGGCAATTGCACATGTAATGCCGTTATGACTTGTTTTTCCTAATAATATTTTGTTGCCCCCCGAAAAATATGCTGCTGACCTTTCGCAGACATTATCAACCCCTGTAATACTTTTGACAAAGGATGACCCTGAGAATTCACCTGCAACACTCATAAGTTCATCTGCTGTGGCTGTCTTAAATGGTATTCCGTACTTTGCCGAAAAATCTAAAATGCATTTTTCATCCTTCTTGATGTCTATCGATGCAATAAGGTCTATAGCTTTGATAGAAATATTTTGTTCCCTTAGAATCTTCATTATAAAATTTTCAAAATTAGCAGAATCGGTATTCTTCCTGCAGCCAACACCAAGCACTACAATCTTAGGCACAGCATTCAATGTCGTATTGAATGGTTTTAAATTCTCATCTAAACTTACTGCTATGCCGACCTCAGAATTATTATCCATATAATTGCCGCATAGCTTAATCTGCTTTGGCAAAGAGCCTTCCAGTTCAAAATCAGAGTAAAGTCCTATCTGTTCATCTTTTAAAATTGCAGCGGAAACATCTTTGATCTTAGAAATATCAATGATCGATTGATTGGTATTCTTCGTCCACAGATCTACTGCAAATTTTGAATTTATATCGGTTGCAGTGGTGATAACAGGCGTAGAATTTAATTCATCAGCGATTATATTCGCGAGTTCATTCGCACCCCCAAGATGTCCTGAAAGTAGTGGAATAACAAAATTTCCATGTTCATCCAGTACAATTACAGCAGGATCTACGTCCTTTGATTTAATATATGGCGCAATATATCTCACCGCAATACCTGTCGCACCGATAAAAAAAAAGGCATCATATGCGTTGAAATTATCGGCTACATAAGCTTTTTTGTTGCAGTTCTTTTCAAGTAGATCAACAAAATAGTAGTCATAGCCAGAATATGATTCTTCGAATGAGTGAGCTGAATCATCAAGGGAAGACATTTCAAGAATATTTTTTATTCTTTCTGCGGTCTTATTCCCATTATCAGTGAAAGCAATAATACAGATCTTCTTCATTTTAATCTGTCTCCTGCTTGCCCTCTCTGAAAAGATGTGTAAATTCAGGATGATAGAGCTTAGATCTGTCGTAATTGTCTCCAAGGAAATTACCGACGCAGATAAGAGCCATCTTGTTAATGCCTTCTTTTTCAGCTTCAACGGCTATATTTTCAACCGTTGTCCTTATAACCTTCTGATCTGGCCAGGTAGCCTTATATACAATGGCTGCTGGTGTGTCAGGCGAATATCCACCTTCTATTAAACGCCTTGAAAGTTCTTTAAGCATAGTCGATGTCAAGAATATAATCATAGTTGCCTGATGAGATGCCAGTGATTCGATTTCTTCTTTTTCAGGCACTGGTGTTCTTCCTGCCATCCTAGTTAAAATAACAGTCTGACTTACATTAGGTAATGTGTATTCTGCCTTAAGTGCGGATGCAGCTCCGATAAAAGAGCTGACTCCCGGTACGTATTCATACTCCATGCCCTTACTGTCTAGAATATCCATCTGTTCTCTTATTGCTCCATATATGCATGGATCACCTGTGTGAAGCCTTACTATTATTTTGTTTGGTCCATCGTCCTTCTCCATTACAGAGATTACTTCCTCTAGCGTCATCTTAGCACTATCGTGAATTGAGCAAGCATCTTTTGCGTATTTTAAGAGTCCTGGATTTACAAGCGAACCCGCATAAATAATAGTGTCGGCTTTCTTTAACAGTTCAACGCCTCTTATCGTGATTAAATCTTCCGCACCTGGACCTGCTCCAACTATATATATCATTTCTTAGCCTGCCTTTCTTTTGAATGCAAAACAACTAAAGAAAAATACGAACTTGGTTCTTTTAAATCATTTAAATCCTTATAAATCTTTTCATCAGGCATTGTAGCTTTTTCAACCATCATCGCACCTTCCTCTGACAATTTTTCCTTGACATTCATAATTGTTCTGCCAGATTTCATTAGAACCTTAGTTCCTTCATATTCCTCAATTTTGTCTAGGTCTGTAAATGTAGCCGGGATAATATGCAACATCTCATCCTTCTCGCAGAGACTGACATTAAGCCTTGCAGCGGCAGCACAAAATGAGGTAATACCAGGTACAATCTCTGTATGGTAACCTCTTTTGTCTAATATCCTATGAACATACATAACAGTGCTATAAACGGTAGGATCTCCCAAGGTTAAAAATGTGACATCCTTGCCTTCATCAAGAAGTTTGCAAATTATATCAGCAGATTCATTGTGGTAGTTTTCTATCTCTTCCCAGTTATGTGTAGCCAATTTTTTTGACATGGGCATATGACATGAAACTACAGCTTTATCCTTGACATAATCCTCCGCAATTTTCATCGCTGTATTATTGCCGGTTTCAGTAGTTGGAACTACTATAACATCAGCATTTTCGATAGTTTTAATTGCCTTTACCGTCATCAAATCCGGATCTCCCGGACCTACGCCTACGGCAAAAAACCTTCCTTTTTCCAATATCTATCTCCCTTCCTTCTCGCAACTAGTTTCAGTCTTAAAACTTTCCAATAAAGTTTTGAAATTTGAGCTTTCCATCGTATGCATCTTATCAGTAGTGAACATGATAAATTCTATTTCTGTCTTGCCTTTGAGACGAAAGTCCATATGATATTTCACTCTTTCCGCTAATTTTTTCTTTAATGAAGAATAATACTCTTTTTCTTTGATAATATCCATTGCCTGATCTGTCGTCACACAGTTCAAAATATTATCAACGGTTTCACTATCTGCGCCTAACAAAGCTGAGTAGGCACTTATAATTTCCATCCTGCAGTCGCCGTATGAGGAATGAGTATTCATTATACCTCCCGCAACTTTTACAAGCTTACCCGTATGCCCCACTAGGAGCACCTTCTTGAAACCTTTATAGGCTATGTAGTCCAGAGAGTCACCTAAAAAATTACTAATCTTAACTGCATAGTTTATATCTATACCCAAATTATTCTGACAATAATCTTGGCCATAATTTCCTGGAGAAATAATCACATACTCTGGATTGTCAGCATACTTTCTGTCAAGTTCTACCTTGATGGTATCTATCAAAGCCTTCTCACTCATTGGCCAAACAATACCAGTTGTTCCAAGAATAGAAATACCTCCCACTATCCCTAGTCTAGGATTGTATGTCTGTTTTGCTAGATCTTCACCCTGGGGAACGCTTATTGTGACAGAAAAACCTCCCTCATATTCCAACTCCGTAGCTAAATTATTAAGATTTTCTCTAATCATCTTACGTGGAACTGGATTAATGGCAGCTTCACCCTTTGCACATCGCATGCCTTCAGTAGTAACAGTACCTACACCCCGTCCACCCTTAATCTCAATACCGTCTGAAATTAGTCTAATAGTTGCATTTATCTCAGTGCCGTGAGTTATGTCAGGATCATCTCCACCGTCTTTTAAAACAACGGCCGTGCAAGCATCATCATGTATCCTGCAACTCTTCACCTCGAGCATAGCCTCATCGCCCAGCGGAAGACTCACTCTTGCCTCATGTATCGCCTCACCTGTGAGAAGCATCTTCGCAGCAGCAACAGCAGCAACAGTCGCAGTGGTTCCGGTCGTATAACCCGTTCTAAGTTTCTCCCCATTTTTAACAACGTATCTATCCAAGAAATAATTCTCCTTCAAGACTGAATGTTTTGGCATTAGTTATCTTCACATCGACAATCTTTCCAATCAAATCACTTGCGTCAGAATCTACTCGAAAGTTTACTAACTTAAATCCATCCGTTCTTCCCGACAAAACAGTTGCATCCGTCTTGCTGTACCCGTCAACAAGTACCTTATAGACATTCCCAACATATTCAGAATTTTTTTCCGCACTAATATTATTGACAAGTTCTACAAGCCTGTTAAACCTCTCGTGTTTAATCTCTTCATCAACCTGGTCCTTAAATTTCTCAGCAGGTGTATCTTTTCTCACTGAATAAAGGAATGTAAATGCAGAGTCATATCTCACTGATTCAACAAGTTTCAGAGTTTCCAAAAAATCATCCTCTGTTTCACCTGGAAATCCTACGATTATATCTGTTGATATAGTAATTTCAGGCACTTCTGTTCTAAGTTTATTTATCAACGTGATATAATCCTCAACTTTATATCTTCTATTCATCTTCTTAAGCACATTATTGCTCCCAGATTGAACAGGAAGATGCACATATTTGGATAATTTATCTAACTTTCCATATGCTTTGATAAGATTGTCTGACATATCCTTTGGATGAGATGTCATAAATCTGATTCGCTGCAGACCCTCTATTTTGTTTATCTCTTCTAAAAGCCTTGGGAACTTCCAAACTTCGCCATCGCATTCTCCCCTGTACGAGTTTACATTTTGTCCGAGGAGCATTACTTCAACAACACCGCCAGAGACAAGTTTTTCTATTTCCTTCAAAATATTTTTCGGATTCCTACTTCTCTCTCGTCCCCTCGTATATGGCACTATGCAGTATGTGCAGAAATTATTACAACCGAACATTATATTGACAAGTGCTTTGTGCTTAAAAAGCCTCTCAGATGGAAGATCCTCTATAATTTCCTTAGCCTCCGGCAATATTTCGATCTGTCTTTTCTTTTCATCTATCAAATTATCCAAAAGATTAGGAAGTTTATCTATATTATGCGTTCCAACGATGACATCAACCCAGGGATAACTCGATTTTAATTTGTCTATTATATGTTGCTGTTGCATCATGCATCCACATACACAGGTTACAAAAGATGGATTCTTTTCTTTGATTTTTTTTAGCTGCCCAAGGGTGCCAAAAAACCTCTTGTCTGCATTTTCTCGCACACTGCACGTATTTAATATCGCTACATCAGCAATTTTCCTATCCTCAGTCTGTTTATATCCTCTTTCAGACAGCAGACCCATTAGTATTTCTGAGTCGTGTTCATTCATTTGACATCCGAAAGTGGTTATAGAAACCGTAGGCTGTCTGCCGTTATCATTTACAAATTCTTCTACAAAAATATTCTTCATTCTACCTTTCCATCTCTACCCATTAGGATATCGACAGCTTCAAGAGCATTTATTTTACCTTCTATAACTTTATATATTGTTTCCGTAATAGGCATATCCACATTGAGTTTGCCTGCAAGTTCATAGGTAGCCTCCGTAGTTGTAATTCCTTCTACAACCATTCCAACTTCTTTAATAGCGTCAGAGACTTTCATACCTTCACCAATAAGTATGCCGCATCTTCTATTCCTGGAATGCTTACTGTCACAGGTTACAATCAAATCTCCAAGCCCTGTAAGCCCAGAAAAAGTCTCACGCTTAGCTCCCATTGCGGTTCCAATTCTTGTCATTTCGACAAGCCCCCTTGTCATGAGCGCAGCTCTTGCGTTATCTCCGAAGCCAATACCGTCAGATATACCCGCGCCAAGTGCAATTATATTCTTTAGTGCTCCTCCAAGTTCTACACCCTTCAAATCATCATTTGCATATATTCTGAATCTACTTGTCATCAGTTCCCTCTGAAGTTCCTTCGACAAATTGATATCACTTGAAGCAATTGCAACTGTCGTTGGTTTAAATCTTCCGACTTCTTCAGCATGCGAAGGGCCCGAAAGAACAGCATAACGGCTATCGGATCTTACCTGCTTAGCAACTTCAGATAATAATAGATGTGATTTCTTTTCGATACCTTTGGCGACATTCAAAATAACAGGATTCTCATTATACTTAATGAGAATATTAGAAACTTCCTCGTAAACGCTTCTAAAAGTCTGAGTGGGCACAGCCATTAATATCATATCTCTATCAAGAACTGTCTCGGCAAGTGATTTTGAAATTATAATGGTTTCAACAAGATTAACACCTGGAAGATATTTTTTGTTTTCTCTGGTTATCTCCAGTTCTTCGCGATGTTCACTCCTTCTCGCATATAAGTAAACTTTGTGGCCGTTGCAGGCGAATGTTTGTGCCAGTGCGGTACCCCAGCTACCGGCACCTACTATACCGATTACCATAATTTATTCTCCTGTCCATTAATGATTCGACTTATGTTACTCCTATGCATATAAATTATTAGAATTGCGGGGAATATGACATATGGCACAAAGTCAGGCTCAAAGAAATAAGAAAAAATAGGTGCAGAAACTGCAGCCATTATTGAGCCCAGCGACACCATTCTAAATATTAAAACAAAACCAATGACAACAAGCAACGAAGAAAATGCAATTAGTGGATTTACAGCTAGTAGAGCGCCAAAAGATACTGCCACACCTTTTCCGCCTCTAAAATTATACCATATAGGAAATATGTGACCTAAAATCACAAAAATACATGCAATATATGAGTGCATATCTCCGTAAAAACTTTCCGCTAAAAACACAGCGATTGCACCCTTTGAAATATCGGCCAAAAGAGTAATTATTGCCGCTTTTTTCCCAAGCACACGCAGAGTATTGGTTGCACCTGCATTGCCACTCCCCTCTTTTTTGATGTCAATACCCGCAAGTTTTCCCATGATTATAGAAGGAGAGATGCTACCAAGTGCATATGCAATAATTATAGTCAAAGCAAAACTCATTCTTCCTTATCTCCCTTGTCTCTAAACACAAATTTAATTGAGGTCCCTTCAAACCCATAATTTTCTCTGATTCGATTTTCTATGTATCTAGAATACGAAAAGTGCATTAATTCTCTATTGTTGACTTGGAAAGAGAAAAGTGGCGGTTTTACCCCAACTTGGGTAACATAGTATATTTTTAAACGCTTTCCCTTATCCGATGGTGGTTGTTTCATCATTGTAGCTTCAACAACCAAACTATTGAGCTGACCCGTAGGTATCCTCATAGCTCGTTTTTGTGCAACCATTTCCACAGTTGGCATAACTGAATTTAACCTCTGTCTTTCAACAACCGAAATAAACAAAATAGGTGCATAACTCATAAAAGTCAATTCACTTTGAATCTTGCGCTTAAAAAGGCTCATTGTATTGGTTTCTTTTGCAACAAGATCCCATTTGTTCACAACTATTATAACACCTTTTCCAGCTTCATGTGCTATACCAGCTATTTTCTTATCCTGCTCTGTAACACCCTCAGTTGCATCTATCATCAAAAGACATACATCTGATCTTTCAATAGCAGCAATAGCTCTGATTACGCTATATTTCTCAACATATTCATTAATACGACTCTGCCTTCTGATACCAGCCGTATCTATGAGCGTATAGTCACTGCCATGCCACTTAAAAGGTGTATCAATCGAATCTCTGGTCGTTCCTGCTATGTTTGAGACGATTACTCTATCCTCATTTAACAATGTGTTAATAAGTGATGATTTGCCGACATTTGGTTTTCCAATAACTGCGACAGCTGTAGTTTCCTCATCCTCAGACTCTGAGTATTTTGGAAATTTTTCAACTATCAAATCTAGGACATCTCCCAAATTTAACATATTAGCTGACGAAACAGGGATTGGTTCCCCAATGCCAAGTTCATAAAAATCATAGAAATTGTCGGGAAGTTTTGTCGGTGTATCAATTTTATTCACCAGAAGAATTACTTCTTTCCCAGTTCTCCTGAGCATATCAGCAACTTCAATATCAGCTGCCGTTGCTCCGGCCTTTCCATCAACCATGAATACGATTACATTTGCCGTATCCATTGCAGTCTGGGCTTGTTCTCTCATCTGAGATAAAATCACATCTTCTGAACTTGGCTCAATACCTCCTGTATCAATCATAGCAAAATCGATACCATTCCACGATGTTTCTCCATATATCCTGTCTCTTGTAATACCGGGAGTATCCTCGACTATCGCGATTCTCTTACCCATGAGAGCATTAAAAAATGTTGATTTACCGACATTTGGTCTGCCAACTATTGCAACCACAGGCTTACTCATCAAATACCTCCTCTGCAAACTCCTTTGCATTAAACGGCTCTAAATCTTCTTTTTTTTCGCCGACGCCAAGGAACTTAATAGGCATGTCATATTCATCAGCAATAGTTACGGCTATACCACCCTTTGCTGTGCCGTCCATTTTAGTTAAAATAATGCCTGTAATATCAGTAACTTCTTTAAATTCTTCAACCTGTGAAATAGCATTTTTACCAGTAGTCGCATCTAATATTAAAATTGTTTCTTTTGTTGCCTCAGGATATTGCTTGTCTATTATTTTGTTCATTTTTTCAAGTTCAGCCATGAGATTTTTCTTGTTCTGCAATCTACCAGCGGTATCACAAATGAGGACATCGATATTACGAGATTTCGCGGCCTGTATGCTGTCATATATAACTGCAGAAGGATCTGCGCCCTCACCGTGAGTTATTGTTTTGATGCCTAGAGTATCTCCCCAGTGCTCAAGTTGAGCCGATGCGGCAGCTCTGAATGTGTCTGCAGCAGCAAGCAAAACAGTTTTGCCCCCTCTTTGAAGCAGGTACGCAAGTTTAGCAATCGTAGTGGTCTTTCCGCCGCCATTAATACCAATCAACAAAATAACCTGAGGATATGAGTTAGACAGTTTATGCCTATCTCCCTTATCAACAAGTTTTGCAATTATATTTGACAATGAATTTTTAACTTCTTCAGGGTGTGATAATCTACCAACACGAATATCTTTTCTAAGTTCTTCCATTATTCTCATTGTCGTATTCATACCCATATCGCTAGTAATCAGGATTTCCTCAAGTTCATCGAGAAGATCTTCATCGATTTCTGGCCTCATCAATATTGTATCAGCGATTTTCTGGCTCATCTTGCTGAAAAAGCCTTTTTTCTCCCCAAATAATGCCATTCAGACTCCTTTCGTTTTAATCACATTTAACTCGTTATATATGCTATCTAGTAGTGATACTTAGTCATATATTAATACAAACTCCAGTTTACTTTTTAAAGATCAATATTATCACCCAGTTTAAGTGACAATAAATTGGAAACGCCCTGCTCTGCCATTGTAACTCCATATAATACATCGGCGTGTTCCATAGTCGCTTTTTGATGTGTTACAAGAACAAATTGTATGTTCTCAAACTTCTTTAAAGATTGTGAGAATCTGTCTATATTACCGTCATCGAGCGCTGCCTCAACTTCGTCAAGTATGCAGAACGGAGTAGGCTTTGCTTTTAGCACTGCAAACATGAGTGCGATGGCAGTCATCGTTTTTTCACCACCTGACATTAAATTAATATTTTGCAGTTTCTTGCCTGGAGGCTGTGCGACAATCTCTATACCTGAATTTAAAGGATCATCCTCATTCTCCAATGTTAATTCTGCATATCCTCCGCCAAATAATTCGACAAAAATATCTTCAAAGTTAGTAACGATTTGATTAAAACTAGCTTTAAATTTTTTCTTTATCGTAGTACTCATGTCAGAAATGATTGAATTAAGTTCATTCATTGCATCCAATATGTCTTCTCTCTGTTCTTTTAAAAATTCATATCGCTTGCTAACTTCCTCATATTCTTTAATAGCACCTATGTTTACATCGCCAAGTTCTCTAAGTCGTTTTCTTGTTTCACGTCCTATTTTGATACCTGTAGCCATAACAAAGTTCGGGTCTTTCATATCTGTAGCCTGTGCTATAGACATTTCAAACTCATCCCAAAGTCTCTGTGTAAGATTTTCGATCTGAGTCTGATTTTTGGCGAGTTTAATTTCTTCAAGGACTTTCTGGCTTTGTAATTTCTCTATGCTCTCTCTTATGGAAGTTATTTCTTTTGTCGCCTTAGAAAGTCTGGAAGCAACGTCATCTTTCTCTTTTGAAATTAATATAAGTGCATCATCAAGAGCGATTCTTTCTTCTTCCATTTTTGAAATATCTGGCAAAAGATGACCATCACTTATGTCTTGTTTCTCTGACACTATACTGTTAAGCCTGTCATTACGAGTTATAAGAACAGATTTCAGATTCTCAATTTCAGATTCTATTCGCTCTGTTATAGTTTCAAGATTTTCTATTTTAGATTTAATACTATTGTGTTCAATTGTTTTTGATAATTTTTTCTCATTAAGTGCTTTTAAGTTTGATTCAACTACATTATTTGTATCAATCAACTTTTCAAGTTCTTTTTCTAATTTTATGAGTTCGTTATTCAGATCTTTTCCGCTTGTATTAAGTTTTTCAAAAATGGCTGATGAACTGCTTCTATCTTCGTTAATATTATATAGTTGTTGCTCCAACTTATCTTTTTTTACAGACACACTTTCCATTGAGTCTTTATACATGGATAACTTTGACTGTAGTGATGAAGACAAAATTTTGTTCTTGTTTAACCTTGATGACATTTCCTCGATTGTATCTTTCGTATCAGATAGAAAAACCTTTAGATTATGCAGGGATTGTTCATTTAATTTAATGTCTTCAGAAAGAAGCCTTATTTCATTCTCAAGTTTTACAATTTCTCCTCTTCTTGAAAGTAAATTTGCACTCTTGTTCTTATATCTCCCCCCTGTAATTGCGCCGCTGCTATTGATAATCTCTCCGCCACGGGTTACGATCCTAAATCCACCTTTGATGCCCTTAGATAGTCTTATGGCAGAATCCATGGTTTCAACAATAATGATTCGACCCAAAAGATAACGAAAAATTTCATCATATTCATGATCATATGAAATCATGTCTGAGGCAATTCCGATAAAATCTTTATCTAATTTTACAGATGGAGGTACATCAGCATTATTGGCACGTATGCTTGAAATTGGCAGGAAGGTGAGTCGTCCAGCATTATTTTGTTTTAAAATGTTTATGGACATTTTTGCATCACGGTCAGAATCGCAGATAATATTCTGTAAATTACCTCCAAGTGCAGTTTCAATTGCAACTTCAAGACCTTCTGGAACAAGCATAAGCTCTCCAACAACTCCTCGAATGCCATTTACTCGTGACTTCATTATGTATTTAACGCCGTAGTTATAGCCCTCGTAGTTAGCTTCCATTTCCTCTATCGTTTTTTTACGTGATAAAAGTTGTTCTGACTTCAACTTGTCAGCAGAAATTTGATTTTCTTGAGTTTTTATTTTTTCAATTTGTTCTTCTACACTTTTTTGTTTAGCTAATAAGTCAGTTTGAATTAGCTCAGATTCCTTCTGAATGTTTTGTTCTCGAGATTCTTCGTCTAAAAATTTTTGATTTATTTTGTTATAATTTTCTTTTGTTTGACTTAATTCTTCAAGAATTTCATTGTAACGCTTTTCCAAAAGAGAATTCATGCTGGAAATTTCAGTTTTTTCATTTTCGCTCTTTGAAATATCTCTTGAGAGTCTCAAAATTCTTTCTTTTAGATTATCAATTTCTATTGAGGTGCGATTTTTATCATCGTCAACTTTATTATACTCAGATATACTCTTGTCCAGTTCAATTTGTGATGCTTGCACTGTCTGAATTAACTGATTCAGTTCGCTGTTACTATTCATAAATTGTTTTTCCTGGACGCTTAGTTTCTCAGAAAAGGATTCAATTTCTTGTTTTAACCTAAGTTCTTCTGAAGATAAGAATTCATATTTTTGTGATTGAATTTTCTTTTTATTCTCGTGTTCATTAATACTTTGGATTACTTGCAAAAGTTTTCTATTGGTATAATCTGATTTTTCATTTAATTCCTTAATATCGTTTTCTGCTGATTCCAATATCTTTTCAACTTCTTCGCGCTCCGCGCTCTTGACGGTTATTTCATTTCCCAAGCGAAAAATATCGTCATCCATCTTTTCAGACTTATCCTGTATGTTTTCTATATTTCTTAAAATTACATTGACTTCAGAAGATTCATACTGGGATTTCAAGGACAGATATTCCTTGGCTTTTTCACTATCGTCTCTAAGTTCATCAATTCTTGATTCAATTTCATTTATAATGTCATTTGCTCTCAAAAGATTTGTATTCGTAGTTTCAAGACGCCTCTCAGCATCTTGTTTTCTTGTTTTGTAAGAAACAACGCCCGCAGCCTCTTCAAAAATTTCTCGCCTGCTTTCAGGCTTATTACTCACAATATCAGCAATCCTACCTTGACCAATTATGGAGTATCCATCAACACCAATACCGGTGTCCATAATGAGTTCCCTAATATCTCTGAGCCTGCAAGGAGCATTATTAATCAAATATTCACTTTCACCTGATCTATACATCCGTCTTGTTATTGAGACTTCAGAATAGTCGATATCCAAGGTGCCATTAGTATTATCAATAACAAGGGTTACTTCTGCCATCCCCCTCAATTTACGCGATGCTGAACCTGCAAATATAACTTCTTCCATTTTGCCGCCACGTAAAGTTTTGGGGCTTTGTTCTCCAAGGACCCATCTTATTGCGTCACTTATATTGCTTTTTCCACTTCCATTGGGTCCTACAACACATGTGATTCCCTCATGAAACTCTATAACCACTGGATCTGCAAAAGATTTAAATCCGTGCATCTCAAGCCTTTTAAAATACATATTTTATATTCCTTTCAACATAGCGTCTTTAGCAGCCTCTTGCTGAGCAATTTTTTTAGATCGGCCACTGCCTATTCCAAGTTCTTTAGAACCACAAAATACTTTAACGTAAAAAGTTTTTTTGTGGTCTGGGCCCTCTTCTTTATAAGTTACATACTTTATATCAACTGAGCCATCTTTCTGCAATTTTTCTTGTAATAAAGATTTGTAATCGTGATTTAGCATTCCATTTTCAGCTTGTACAATCAAATGATCAAAAATAGTCGCTACAAAATCATAGCATGTGTAATAATCACTATCCAAATAAATAGCTCCAATTATTGCCTCCACTGCATCGGCAAGTATTGAAGATTTATTTCGTCCACCTGATTTCAACTCTCCACGACCAAGAATAATTAACTGACTGATGTCTAAAATGTCCGCAATCTTGGCAAGAGACTCTTCACAGACTATACCTGCCCTTATTTTGGAAAGATTGCCCTCCTTCTCATCGGGCATACTTTTAAACAAAATATCCCCGATAACAAGATCCAGTATTGCATCCCCCAAAAATTCAAGCCTCTCGTTATCATCAGATGCATCACCATTATCATAAACTTCATTTTCTCTTTTATAGGAACTATGTGTGAGTGCCTGCCTTAAAAGTTTCGTATTGTTAAACTTATACTGTCCATTAAAATCAAAATTCGAAACATCAACAGTCTGTGGATCGAACAATTTATTCATTCTCATCATCCTCATACTTTATTCTTTTTATAGATGATGAAATTAAACTTACAACGTCCTCTTCAACATATGGAATCGATTTCAATATTGTTCTCATCACAGCATATGCATCTGATGAACCGTGCATTTTCAATAAAGCTTTTTTTAAGCCCAAAATAGGTGCTCCTCCGTACTCTGTGTAATCAACGTCTTGCTTGAGACCGTATAGTTTGCTTTTTAGCATGGCAGCACCCAATTTGGCAATGCCTGAGGATGTAAATCTGTATTTTAGTTCCCTCATCAACGTCATAGCCAAACCTTCAGATAATTTAAGAACTATATTCCCTGTAAAACCGTCAGCGACAATAACATCTGCAATTCCTAATGGTATATCCCTAGCTTCAATGTTCCCCATAAAATTTACAGATGTTTTGTCAATCAACTTGTATGCTTCTTTGGTAAGCTGATTTCCTTTTCCGGCTTCAACGCCGTTGCTTACAAGTCCGACCACAGGGTTACTTCTTCCTATTACTTCTTCCATATATAGGCTACCCATAACAGCGAATTGTACTAGGTAATGAGGCTTACATTCAGTGTTTGCTCCCGCATCAAGTAGAAGTGCAGGTTCCTTTCCCAAAATAGGATATACTGTCGCAAGTGCAGGTCTTTCAATACCATCAATGCAGCCTATTATCAGGTGACCTCCGGCTAGTAATGCCCCTGTGCTTCCTGCTGATATTAAAACATCTCCATCACCGTCATTTAGCATATTAAGGCCAATTACGATAGATGAATCCTTTTTACGTCTGATAGCTTTGACCGGAGATTCATCATTTTCTATATTTTGTGTAGCATTTACAATTGAGATCTGATTGCCCATATATCCATGTCGTTTAATCAGTTCTCTGAGCTCGCTCTCTACACCTATAATGCATAATTCTTCTTGGGTAAATTCAGTTGCCATTATTGCTCCCTTTACAACCACATCCGGAGCATTGTCACCACCCATACCGTCAATAAGGATTCTCATAGTTTTTCTCCAACTAAATTCATTAAACAGTGTGTTTCTAAAATCTTCAAATACTTTTTGTATAAAAGTACAAAATAAATTTATCTTGCTTTTGACATTTCTTTTATTTTTTCATCAATTCTTCTTGCTACAGAAACAAAGTCGTCTTCCTTATATCCTCTAGTAGTCATCGGTGCTGTGCCAATTCTCACACCGCTCGTTTCCTTTGGGCTCTTATTATCATTAGGAATCATATTCTTATTCAGAGTTATTCCAATTTTATCAAGTTCGTCTTGTAAGTCACGACCTGAGAAATTAAAGTCCGATAAGTCTAACATGAATAGATGATTATCTGTACCGCCCGTTACTATTTTGTATCCTAAATTGATGAACTCATCGCAGAAAGCCTTTGAATTATTGACAACCTGATTGATATAACTCTTGTATTCATCAGTCAATGCTTCTTCAGCACATACAGCCTTTCCGGCAATAATGTGTTCTAGTGGACCACCTTGAGCATATGGGAAGACCGCACTATCAACCTTCTTTGCAAGTTCAGGTTTTGAAAAAATAAGACCACCTCTAGGGCCTCTCAAAGTTTTGTGGGTTGTAGTAGTTATGATATCAGCGTGGCCAAATGGAGTCGGATGACAACCTGCAGCCACAAGCCCAGCAATATGAGCCATATCTACCATAAACATCGCGCCTACGTCCCTTGCAATTCTACCAAAAAGTTCAAAATCAATAATTCTTGAATAAGCACTTGCCCCGGCAACTATGAGTTTAGGCTTATATTCTTCTGCCTTCTTCCTGACATCATCCATGTCTATAAATCCATTATCGTCAACTCCATAAAAAACCATATTATATAGCTTGCCGCTAAAATTTACTGATGAACCGTGCGTCAAGTGTCCTCCGTTATCAAGACTAAAGGATAGAACTGTGTCACCAGGCATCGCAGCTACCTTATATGCAGAAAAATTTGCCTGTGAACCACTATGTGGCTGAACATTTACATGATAATCAGTATTAAAAACTTCTTTCCATTTATCACAGCAATATTCTTCAATTTCATCAACGAATTCCGTCCCGCCGTAATATCTACCTCGATTTCCTGTTTTTCTCTCCAATTCAGGATATCCTTCGGCATACTTCCATGAAAGACATGAGCCGCATGCTGCTAAAACAGCTTCGCTTGAATAATTTTCTGATGCAATGAGTTCGACATTGTTTTTCTGCCTAAGATATTCCTTTTCGATTAAATCTCCTACGACTTTTGAGTTTTGTTTAATAAACTCTATATTTTTGATATTGTAATCGCTCTCATCTTTGCCGTTTCTGTTAAACATAATTTTCCCTCTCTTTAATGTACTGACTCTCTGTGTACGTTTGATCTATGGCCTTTTGCCATCTTTCTTTGCCTGAAGCGTCGCTTCTGAGGTTGTAAAAATCTGCTTAGTAGTTTCATTACCACAGTTACAACCATAAATCCCGAAGCGATTGCTAGAGCAATTATCAATGCAATTTCTCCATTCTCTACAAATGCAACCTCATCATCATTTATTATAGCGTACATTGCATAATAAAGTCTGCCTCCTGGAATAAGGCATATTGCACCTGATGTAAGAAAAATTGTAGTAGGTGTTTTGTGAATTCTCGCCATAATTTCTGCAAAAAGCGAAACAAACACTGCCGCAAGGAAGTTTGAAAGAAAATGATTTTCAAACGCTTGAAATGCCACAAGATATATATAATATGTTACCCCACCGGCAAGTGCTGCATATATTACATGTGGCATCTTTATCTTCATATTTATTCCGAATCCAAGAGATCCGACAATTGCAGCTAAAATTAAGAAAAACATTTTAGACATTTAAAGTTAAAATTCCTTTCGTAATGCAAAATTAACATTAACTTTTGAATATTAAAAGTGCAGTTGCAAAGCCTGCAGCAATGATACCGGCAATTATTACAGAATTTATAAATCTAAGTATTCCTGAACCAGTATCACCCATCAATAGGTCCCTTATAGCATTTGTCATAGCTATACCAGGTATAACGAGCATTATCTCGCCTATCATTATTTTGTCGATATTATGTCCTATTCCAAATCTGACAAGGATAGATGTCGCAAGTGCAGTTATCAGAGAGACGATATAATAATAAACAAATTCATTATCTTCTCTTGTGTTTAAATATCTTTCAGTAAACACGATAATACATGCTCCAATGGATGCTGTAATTGCATCTATAAAGTCACCGCCAAAAAACATGCAGAATCCACCGCAAACTAAAATGCTTCCAATGTATCTAAAAAATCTAGGTTGATACGATGTGGTAACAATTTTGTCAAATGCTTTTGAAAGTTTGAAATAGCTAGGGCTTGTCGATGCGGTCTTTCTAGATAAGTCATTTAACTTATCTAACATTGCAAAATTCGGATTATATCGGAGTACAGTCCTGATTTGCGTGATGATTTTGCCATCAGGTGACTCAAATGTGACCTGCATATTATTAGTTATGATGAAAACGTTTATTCTCTCGCATCCATATCCTTTGCACATACGAAAAATACTGTCCTCAACCCTACTTACCTCAGCTCCGCAGACAAGCATTTCTTCACCAATATCAAGGATGCATTGTAGTATTCTCTCGTAATCCATTTCTAGCCTTTCTTCATATTAAAACGCATAACTTCTGGAAAACATGTCTTATTATATTGAGGACATTGTTTACACTCAAAAAAATTAGGTGCAGTATCTGGATCTACCGTTTTAAAATCATTCTTGCGGAAGAACTCAGGTGCTCTTGCAACAAGAGCGATAGAATTGCCCCCTAACTTCTCGACCTCTGATTCAATTTTCTTTAGGAGGACCTTTCCCAACCCAAATTTTCTAAATGCAGGATCAACCGCTATCCCATCAATTATAAATTCTCCTTCTCGTTTAGCAAGCACTGCGCCTGCAACTAGGTTATCTTTTGGATCCACCATCTTAAAACATTCTATAATATCTGTATCTACTTCTTCGTCTCCATCAAATTCAAGACCATTTTCAACGAAAAATTTGACCAGTCTCTCATATTCATCCGTTCTTTTTAGAATAATCATCGGTTTACAGTTCAAGATTCCTCACCTCCTCAATAACTTGATTGCGTACTTCGCCAATTAGGTATAGAGAACCAGCTACCAAAAGACCACTATTGTGTCCCTGACCGATTTCTTTAAATGCGCGCGATACAGCTTCATAAGGAGATTTTATAACTTCTATATGTTCGCCGTCTACACCAAGTGACATCAAATTTTTTTTAAGGCACTCCGCATCCGATGCGCGTAAGTTATTTGCTTCTGTCACAAAATATCTGTTTCCTAAGGGAATGAAGTTTTGCAAAATTTTCTCAACCTCTTTGTCGTGCATAATTGATGTCACAACAATATTTTGCATAATATCCTCAGGATTGAGTTCTGAAGCGAGCGACTCTCTTAGCGCATATGAACTATATTCATTATGAGCACCATCTAGAATTACAATTGGATTTTTTGATACTACTTCAAGTCTCCCAGGATTAAATGCCTTTTTTATACCATCTAAAATATTCTTCTTATTAAGTCTTAGAATTGATCTTCCCCTAATAAATTCAAGTGCCGCCAAAGCAGTTACTGAATTGAGAAGCTGAAAATCTCCAGTCATAGAGGTCTCCACATCATATTCTTCACCTAAAATTTTGACATTATATCTTAATCCATCTATAGAAGAATCGATGAGTTGTGCTCTCTCTGCAGTTGCATTCGCATCTACAAAGGGAGCCTTTTTAAACTCAGCAACTTTTGCAACTACTTCAAATGCTTCTTTATTATTAATTGCTGTTATCAACGGGCAGTACGGCTTGATTATACCTGCTTTTTCCATCGCAATTTTTTGAATTGTATCTCCGAGTCTGTCCATGTGGTCCATAGAAATAGAGCCAATGATTGTCATTATTGGTTTAGTAATAACATTGGTAGAATCTCCACTGCCTCCAAGCCCGACTTCCAAAATAATAACATCGGCATTCTTTTTCTGAAAATAAGTAAAAGCAATTGCAGTAATAATTTCAAATTCCGTTGGCGAATCATAGCCTTCAGCCACCATTTTTCTTGATGCATCAATAACTTCATCCGAGATTTTATCTAAATCTTCATCCGTAATATAGCTGCCATCGAATTGAATCCTTTCATTAAAGGATTCAATATATGGAGAAATGAACATTCCGGTTTTGTAACCGTTTTCAAGCAAAGCACTGTAAATGTAATGGCAGATAGAGCCCTTACCATTGGTTCCTGCCACGTGTATTACCTTCATATTATTCTGAGGATTGCCAAGTATATCGAGCAACTTATTCATCCTGTCAAGGCCCAAAACACTCCCAAAACGTTCAAACTCTTTTAATTTTTCACTAATATTAATCAATTCCACACCATACTTTATTGTATTTTTAATATAATCGCTGCAGTTATTTATCTTTAATTTTATTTTTTACATCCTGCAACTGTTTATCAACTTTTATCAAAAGTTCTTCGTATTTTATACCTTTAGCTTTTTCTTCTTCAACAATGGCTTCTGGAGCCTTTGACAAAAATCCTTGGTTAGAAAGTTTGCCTTTAACTCTTGCAACTTCCTTTTCAAGCCTCTGTTTTTCCTTAGACAGTCTTTCAGCTTCTTCTTTGTAATCCACCAAATTATCAAGAGGTATAAATAATTCTCCATCCATTATTGCACTTGATATTGAATCACTAGGTACATCTGATTTAGACTTGGCAATATATATATCACTGATATTGCTAATTTCTTTGATATACCTTGAATAAAGTTCAATATTGTCTGTAATAGGTCCTGTAATATAAAGATTTAAATATTTTGAAGGTGCAGCATCAACCTCAGCCCTAATGTTTCTGATTGCCCGGATAATTTCCATGCTCTTCTCGATTATTTCAACTTCTTCAGGAAAATTCCATTCATCTCTTGCGAAAGGCCAGTCAGAAGCGATGAGCATACTACCCCCATCCTCACAGTTTGACTCTTCCTCAGAATGAGGTAGGAAGCTCCAAATTTCTTCTGTTATGAACGGCATGAACGGATGTAACAATTTTAGAAGATTCTTAAGAACCATGATTAGTGTAAATCGAACAACTTTCTTGTCTTCTTCATCATCGCTCCATAGTCTTTTCTTTACCAACTCAATATACCAGTCGCAGTACTGGTTCCAAATCAAGTCATAAACCTTCTGACCAGCAAGTGCCAGATCATAGTTTTCAAGATTTGCAGTAATTTCTGAGGACGCAAAATTAATCCTTGATATTATCCACTTGTCTTCTGGTTTTAAGTCAATATTTGAGAAGTCATTTGTATCTGCACATGAACATCCACAGCAATCAGAGCAGCATTTTGCCATAGGTAAAAATTCACCTTCTTCGTCTGTAATGTTCATTATTACGAATCTCGAAGCATTCCAAAGCTTATTAGCAAAATTTCTAGCTGACTCAATTTTTTCAGTCTGAAATCTCATATCATTTCCCGGAGTAATACCTGTAGAAAGCATGAATCTTAAGGCATCTGCGCCATATTTTTCTATCATTTCTAGCGGATCAATGCCGTTTCCAAGCGATTTGCTCATCTTTCTTCCCTGGCTGTCTCTGACAAGTCCATGAACATAAACATCCTTAAAAGGTACTTCATGCATGGTTTCTAGTGCGGAAAATACCATTCTTACAACCCAGAAAAATATTATATCATAGCCTGTAACAAGAACATTTGTAGGATAAAAATACTTCAAATCATCATTTTCCTCAGGCCATCCGAGAGTTGAAAATGACCAAAGAGCTGAAGAAAACCAAGTGTCAAGAACATCAGGATCCTGTCTCAAATTCTTTGATTTACATTTTGGACAGCATTCAGGAGCTTCCATATCAACAGTAATTTCACCGCAGTCATCACAATACCATGCTGGAATTCTATGACCCCACCAAAGCTGTCTAGAAATACACCAATCTCTAATATCTTCAAGCCAGTGCAAATATATTTTTTCAAATCTGTCAGGTACATGTCGCAGTTTGCCCACCTTGGCAGCTTGCATGGCAGGTTTTGCGAGTTCTTCCATCTTAACAAACCACTGGTCTGAAAGCATAGGCTCAATTATTGTATGGCATCTATAACATGTACCAACAGGTATATCTATCTTTTCAGTCTTAACTAAGAACCCTGCATCATCAAGGTCCTTAATCCAAGCCTTCCTGCATTCGAATCTATCCATCCCCTGATATTTTCCTGCATATTCGTTCATCTTACCCTCTAAGTCAATGCAAGAAATAATTTCAAGATCATGTCTTAATCCAACCTCAAAATCGTTAGCGTCATGAGCAGGTGTAATTTTTACAGCTCCCGTTCCTTTCTCTGGGTCAGGATAAGGGTCAGCAATTATCGGTATCTCTCTTTCAACTATAGGTAGCAAAACAGTTTCACCTATATAATCGCTATATCTTTCATCTTTAGGATTTACAGCAATTGCTATATCTCCAAACATAGTTTCAGGCCTTGATGTGGCAACTATAATATCTTTCCCACCTTCTTTTGCAGCAGGATATTTGAAATACCAGTAGAAACCATTTTTATCCTCATGTTCAACTTCAGCATCCGAAAGAGATGTTCCGCAATCAGGACACCAGTTAATTAAACGATTTCCCCTGTATATATATCCTTTCTTGTATAATTCAACAAAATATTTTCGAACGGCTTTACTGCAACCTTCGTCCATGGTGAATCTTTCTCTGCTCCAATCGCATGAATCACCTAATCTGCGACATTGTTTTGTTATCCTCCCGCCATATTCATCTTTCCAGTGCCATGCACGTTTAAGAAAATCTTCTCTGCCTATATCCTCCTTGCTGAGGCCTTCCTCGCTTTTAATTTTCTCAACAACCTTTACTTCAGTCGCAATACTCGCATGATCGCTTCCAGGTATCCATAAAGCAGAATATCCCTCTAATCTTTTCCATCTAATGAGTACATCCTGAAGAGTATGATCAAGTGCGTGGCCCATGTGCAACTGCCCCGTTATATTCGGAGGCGGCATTATAATAGTATAGGGCTTCTTTTTAGGATCAATTTCTGCACGAAACATGCCCTTTTCTTCCCAAGTTTTGTATATTCTCTCCTCAAATTCTTTCGGATCATAATTTTTAGCTAAATTTCTTGATGCAGATCTAAGAACATTTGAATTTTCAGATTGTTTTTGACCATCCTTAGAGCAATATTCATTGTTTATTTTCATTTATAAAAAGCCCTTCCTTTTCTATCATTACTTATCTAAAAATTTTATATGATTTTTCCTAAAACGTCAAGATATAGGCTTGTTAGAGTGTCAATTTTATAGTATTATTTATTCTATGGTTAAGAATAAAAAATTATTTATAGCATTTATTTTTTGTGTTACAATTCTGTTCATTACTTTCTTGTTGAATCTAATCGATTGGAATGGTAGCGCAAATGTAAAAAAGTCAAAAGTAGATAGTGGCCTTAAGGTAGCACTTGAATATTCACCAAAGGGTGTTGCTGCTTTGCAACAAGAGATTCAAGAAGCAGAGAAATTGCATCCTTCAAATAACGGTGCTGGTGATGCTCAGGATCCAATGTCGCGGATAAGAAAGTCTATGAGCAACTCTATTATTATAGGTGATTCTATTACAGAGGGATTTAAAGCTTACGGCTTTTTAGATGATAATGTAGTTTTCAGCAAAATAGGTGCATCTTTAACTACAGTAGACGATCTTTTTGAATCGGCTGCTGAGTCAAAACCTGAAAGCCTATTTTTAGCATTTGGTATGAATGATCTTGGTAACTTAGCAGCTAACACAGAGGATTTTGAAAAACTATATACAAAGAAGATTAATAGTTTCATGAAATCAAGCCCAAAATCTAAAGTTATACTACTTACAATAGTTCCTCCGTCGGAGAGTGCAATTTCTGAAAAACCTATTTTAAAAAATTACGACAAATACAACAAAGTTATATATAAAATTGCTGATAAGAAAAAACTTCAGGTTATAGATACTGTTAAAATTATGAGAGATCACCCTGACCTCCACGAGCCAGATGGTATACACGTTAGCACCTCATTTTATCCTATTGTTTTAAATCAGATGATTGTGAAAGCAGGACTGAATAAATGATGTCGATTAAGAGTAGATCATTATTGGTTAAAGCAGTATTTTTGATTGTACTAGCCGTTTTTCTCATATTTGTATATTGGACAGAGAGTGCTAAGGATGTCCCTATGGCAAATATAGAAAAAAAACTTTTAAAAAATAAATATGTTAAAGAAATGAAAGTCCAAACGCCTAGAGAGTTAGAAAGATATATGCAAATCTCCGCCTCTGATTATGACGGATTTTTTTATGCAAGATCTGTCAACAATCTTGCCGTAGATGAAGTTCTTGTAATTAAGGTAAAATCTAGAGAACAACTCAATCATCTCAAGGATGCCGTTGATAACAGACTCAAACAACAAACTACCAACTATCAAGGATATGCACCAAAACAAGTCTCTATGCTAAAAAACGCAAAAACCTTTACAAAGGGAAATTATATTTTCTACTGCGTTTCAAAAAAACCTGACTCAATTTCGGAGGACTTTACCGATGTTATTTAGTAGCATTAATTTCATATATTATTTTTTACCTGCCCTACTACTTTGTTATTACATATCGCCAAAACAATTTAAGAATTACATTCTGCTCATTTTCAGCTTAGTATTTTATAGCTGGGGTGAGCCTATTTATGTGTTCCTAATGATATTCAGTGCAGCATTCAACTACGCTATGGGGAATGAGATCCTCACGTATCAGCAATTGCATAAAAATCCGAAACCCACTCTTATTTTCACAGTAATAGTTAATATTTTCATACTATCGTTCTTTAAGTATTATGGTTTTGCAACGGATATAGTTAATACAGTTTTGGGAACAGATTTTCACACTACTCCACTGCCGCTTCCGATTGGTATATCATTTTATACCTTCCAGGCACTGTCATATATTTTTGATATATATAATCATAAGGTCACAAAACATAATAGATTTATAGAGTTTATACTTTATCTAAGCTTATTCCCTCAACTTATTGCTGGTCCAATCGTCCAATACAAAGACGTTGAGAATCAACTCCGCTACAGAACTGTTGATATGAAGGAGTTTGGATATGGAGCCGAAAGATTCATAATAGGGCTTTCAAAGAAGGTTCTTCTTGCAAATACACTTGGTAGTTTTCATAATATAGTGATAAAAATGCCCGAGTCTTCCCAATCTACTGCGGCTGTATGGATCGGCATAATATGCTTTACATTTCAGATATACTTTGACTTCAGTGGATATTCAGATATGGCAATAGGTCTCGGAAGAATGTTCGGATTTCATTTTAAAGAGAACTTTAACTATCCATATATATCGAAAAGTGTTACTGAATTTTGGAGAAGATGGCATATTTCACTAGGCAGTTGGTTCCGTGAATACTTATACATACCGATGGGTGGAAACCGAGTTTCTCCACTTAGACACATATTTAACCTTCTAGTAGTCTGGTCTCTTACTGGATTATGGCACGGAGCAAATTATAATTTTATTCTATGGGGATTATACTTTGGCATATTGCTAATTTTAGAAAAATATTTTCTTTTCAGAATTCTAGACAAAATATCCAACAAAATAAGGGTATGCTTAACATTTGTCACTGTCGTTATAAGTTGGGTGTTTTTCAGCTCTGAAACAGCAACTGAAGCATTCTCATATTTGGGCAAGATGTTCTTTCTTAAAGGGATACCTTTTGCAAATGCAGATGCCCACTATATCTTTGCTTCATCGATTTTGATTATAATGATTAGTGCAGTTTGCAGTACACCTCTGATTTCCCAAGCATTTGAGATGCTTAAATCTAAAAAAGCTATTTTCGCAAATTTTATTCTTCTGATTTTGATGATATTATCAACAGCATCTCTTATATACACATCTTACAATCCATTTTTGTACTTTAGATTTTAGTATTGGTTATAATCCCTATATTTATTGATTATAGTTAACTTAGGTTTATTGATTCTGGTGAAATGATGAAAAAATATATTTATAAATTAAATAGTACTAAAGCTTTACCAATTATATTTCTTTTCATAATTTTCGGTTTTTCTATTCTATCTTTCCTTATTCCGGATAAAGAAAAGTCGGTTGAAGAAAATAGAGTTTTGACGCAGCTGCCTACTTTGTCGCATCAAACATACTTTGAAGGAAGATTTCAGAAAAAGCTTGAACAGTACTTTAATGACCAATTTCCATTTAGGAATTCACTAATTAAATGGAAGACTGCCAGTGATCTAACACTTGAAATCATAGAATCGAACGGCGTAATAAAATCAAAAGACGGCTACCTTATTGAGCGAATTCAAAATCCAAGCAAAGCTGCTGTTGACCATGACATTAAGTCATTAGGGAAATTTAAAGAAAAAAATCCAAAGTGTAATTTTTATTTTCTTCTTGCTCCAAATGCCGGCAACATAATGAAGAGTAAACTTCCTAAAAGAGTAAATATGGCAAATCAAAATGAATATATGACAGAATTTTTTAAAAATCTTAATGAAATTGGAATCACTCCGATTGATGCAAGAAAAACTCTAAGAAAAAACGTTGATAAACAGCAACTCTATTACAGAACCGATCACCACTGGACCACAGGAGCAGCCTATCTTGCATATAAAGAAGCACACAAAGAAATGGGATTAGATAGTGATATAAAATACAAAAAGCTGTCAGTACACAGAAATTTTAGGGGTACACTTGCATCTAAAAGTGGATTCACAAACGGACGCAACGACGAGTTGCAAATATATTGGCCTAGGGAGCATCAAAATTACCATGATTCAATATATAATTTTGTAGATGCCAAAAAGACTACCAGTACATTTTACGCTTTTGATAATTTAAAGAAAAAGGACGCATATACGATATTTGGCGGTTGGAACCACCCGTTCTACACAATTTCAACACCAACAAAATCTACAAGAAAGTTACTCCTTGTCAAGGACTCCTATGCTAACTGCATGATACCTTTTTTAACGCAAGACTTTCGCGAAATTGTCGTGGTTGACCCGCGCTACTATTTTGGTGACATCAACAAAATAATGGCCGAAGAAGGCATTACAGATGTTTTATTCCTGTATAATGCACTCACCTTCGCATCTGACGAATCGATGAATTTGATGCTGGATGATGATAACCAATAGTGTAGAAAATCAAGATGTACGAAATATCACAGCGTTTAGTTTGATTTTTTGAATTTATTGAGCAAAATATATATAATCAGCAACAAAATAATCGTAATGCAAAGTATTAGATACTTAGTTGTCATCTCAACCTTATTGTCGAAAAAATATAATTCGCAATCTAGAACGTCCTTAATGCTTGTCATAATCGTATTTGGTATACCCTGGCTATTTAGCTCGTCAAGGGCTCCATTCATCGAATGATTACGAATCAGCGAAGTGCCATAGGTACCAGGCAGAAACATAATAATCTTTTGAATCCCCTCACTAAAAGATGAAATTGGCATATATGCGCCACATATGAAGCCATAGCCTGCTCCCACCATTGTACCTACCGCAGTAATCTGCCCCTGTGTTGTTAGGAAGAAATTTATTACTGACGATAATGCGGTGCCAAACAAAATCAATAATACTACATCTATGAACAACATAATTACATCAGATGATGACATGTACCACCCTTTTATATACACATATACCAAACATGCACACGTTGCCAAAACGCAGATAACGAACGTTGAAATTAATGTCGCTATGTAGTAACTAAGCGATAAAATTGAGCTTTTTACAGACGAAGTTTTGAAATCCTTAATTGTACCGTTAGCCTTGTCCTGCACCATTAAGAAGTTCGAGGAGAAAGCAACTGTTACACATGATACTGCAAGCAGTGACGACATGAGTTGACCTGCGACAATGCCGTCAATTACAGTCTTTGATATATTGATTGAATTTGGCATGCTTTCCGTAAAACTATCATGGTATACGTTTGAAAGAAATGTAGCATACAGGACAAGCAGAATAATGGGCGTGATCAGTGATGTAAAAAGCATCCCCTTATCTTTGAAAAACAATTTAACATTTCTTTTTACGAGTTTATTACAAGTGCTCACTTGCTCTCACCCCCTTCAAGATCTTTTCCGGTAGCTACCAAGAATACATCATCCATCCTTCCCTTTGTTATCTCAAAATCGACAAATAGTTCCGGATTTTTTAGAATCATATCTGTAGCCTCTTTTGTGTTTGGAATTGATATCCTAAAGCCATTTTTGACAATTGTATAATTAGGTGAAAGTTCTTTGATCTCATCTTCGTCTACGCCATATATTGTAATATAATCCTGTGTATAAGTATTTTTTAAATCATACGGAGTGCCCTCTGCTATTGTCCTACCGTTGTCAATTATCACAATATAGTCAGATTCAACTGCTTCTTCCATATAGTGAGTTGTCAGAAAAATTGTCATATTTTCGTTTTTTCTAAAATCGGAAATTACATTCCATAGAAGCTTACGTGTTTTGGGGTCAAGTCCAGTAGTAGGCTCGTCAAGTATAAGAATCTTAGGTTTGTGAATCAAAGCTCTTGCAATATCAATCCTTCTCCTTTGCCCGCCAGATAAATTTCGCACTGTCTTCTTTAGTAAATCCTTAAACTCAAGAATATCTGCAAGCTCATCTAATCTCTTATTGAAATCCGTACCAATAATTCCATACAAAGCAGCACGGCTCTCTAAATTATCATATACGGAGAGAGCGGCATCTAAAACGGATGATTGGAAAACAATTCCGATTTCATTTTTAACAGAATCGAGATTCTTATCTAAATCATAACCGTCAATGATAATTTCACCACTATCTTTTGAAAGCTGTCCACACATAATATTAATCGTTGTTGACTTCCCTGCTCCATTTATCCCAAGAAAAGCAAATAATTCACCCTCTCTTACGGATAGAGTCAGATCTTGGACGGCTTTTAAATCGCCGAAACTTTTGCAAAGATTATTAATTTCAATAATATTGTTCATATGATTAATCCTTTTAATAAACTATTATAAAATACTATTAATGCACTATATATTATCGTATATCTCGTCGATGTCATCTATACTAAATATTTAAAGTTATTGTAAATAGTATGTAATGTTTATGATCGAGTAGGAGGGAGTGACTAACTCCCGTCCTCTCACACCACCGTGCGTACGGTTCACGTACACGGCGGTTTCAATAGTTGACGTGCATGGACTGATACGCATTGGATAAGTCATAGTATCCTTTGCTTATCAGTCTTTCTTTTGTAAGTGCCATTTTCACGGCTAGTGTATTAGATGTCCACCAATACCCTTTCCGACAATTAGCAGCCATATATGCTATTTCCATCGGCACTCCCAGTTTAATTAGGTATTTCATCTTGCTACTTGGTCTTTTCCACATCTTCCAGATACACATTCTAGTTCTGTGATATAGCCATCCGTTTAGATTTTCTATGTTTCTCTTCATGCTCGCCACTGCGTAATAGTTAAGCCAACCTCTCATGTATATTTCTATCTTCTTTAAGGCTGGTATGACACTTTGCACTCTCCTGCGGGAAGACAGTTCTCTGAGTCTTTGTTTCATCTTCTTCCAGGACTTTCCATGAACGCGAATGTATATGCCATTTCCGTTCCTTCCCAATGCAAAGCCTAGAAACTTAAAATTTCGCAATGCAAACACACTTACTGTTCTACTCTTTTCTTGATTCACTTTGAGTTTTAGATTCTTTTCAAGGAATTTTGTACTCGTTTTCAGTATCCTTTCTGACGCTCTCTTGCTTTTTGCTAAGAGAACTATATCATCTGCATACCTAACAAGTGGAACTCCTCTTTTCTCAAACTCTTTATCGAATTCATTTAGGTAGATATTTGCAAGTAACGGAGATAGATTTCCGCCTTGCGGAGAACCCTCTTCTGTGGGTCTTACAACTCCATTTTCCATTACACCACTTTTTAGATATCTTTTGATAATCTGCACTACTCTTTCGTCCTTGATATTTCTTCTCAGAATTTTTAGTAGCATGTCATGGTTTATGGTGTCGAAGTATTTCGATAAATCTAGTACCACCGCATGGGTATATCCCTGCTCTGCGTACTCTTTGACCTTGAGAATTGCACCTTTTGCGTTTCTCTTTGGTCTGTATCCATAACTACTTTCTGAAAAGAGTGGTTCATAGATTGGCATTAACTGTTGTGTAATCGCCTGTTGGATGACTCTGTCTATGACTGTGGGAATTCCAAGTTTCCTTATTCCCCCATCTGGTTTTGGGATTTCTACTCTTCTTACTGGAGATGGTGTTAGTTTTCCTCGATATATCCTATCTAGAAATTCTTTCTTGTTCTCTTTCAGATAAGTCTTTGCCTCGTCAATGGTCATACCATCAACTCCTGGCGCTCCCTTGTTTGCCCTCACTCTTTTAAAAGCTCTGTTCAGATTATTTCTTTCCAGTATCTTCTCCAGAAGCTCGGGCTCTGCACTATCTCTTTCTTTCCATATCAGTTTGAATGACCTTGATACTCTTGCATGCCCTTTGTGTTCCGCACTATCTCTCTGCAAGCAGTCACTTTCTTTAGTGTTTTCTATCATTTCAGTCATTCCCCCTTTCTCTGTCATACTTGAGATTCCTATTGATTCGGTCCTTCACATCTCTGCTACTATGACCTCTGCTGACTTCTGCATGTTCAACAATGCCTCACGACATTGCTTGCTTCTCTCGAGGCTTCCCATGCAGACCTCCTCGGGTACTCACACATTCTTTCACTCCATCTATCTGCCACATTTACCATGTATGATTCCGTGTAGTTACTGGGCTTCATCTTGTACGGCAGACTTACCCTCATACATAGCCTCTTATGTGATTTCTGTTCGTCAGACCAGAGCTTTGCCCATGGGTTAGTAGGTTCCCCACATCCAGCTTCCTTCAGATTCCACCTCACGATGGACACCCTTGCCTTCGGCTATATCCTTCCCACTACCGGGCGGATTCAGGACTTTCACCCGTTAGAATGTGCGCTCGCCGAGCGCACAGTAAAAAAAGGATAGGCATATTATCCTATCCTTAATGTTATTTGATTATATCAAATATAAGTGAGATTTAATTATCCTTTTTCCTCTTTCTTCCTATGGTAATTATTCCTATAGCTGAAATTCCAATCAGCATAAGCATCTCTGCAAATAAATATTGATTTGCATCTCCTGTTTTTGGCTTTGCTACACTTTGATTTGACTTATTGCTTGCCTCTGTTTTTCCATCTTTTTTATCAGAAGAGTGGTCATTTCCATTTGAATCAATTTTCTCATCAACTTTTTCATATATTGCTACAAATGTATGATCTCCCTCAATCTTATATTGCTGACCTGGATAGTACTTCGAACCTTGCCAATACAAGAATTTGTAACCCTTCTTCTCAGGACCTTCTGGTATAGTTATATATCCATCAAAATCTGCCTCTATTACAAGGTCTGCTTTCTGACCGTTCAACTCACCACCATTAAAATTAAATGTTACATTGTATTTGTTTGTGATCCACTTTGCATAGATAGTCGTATCTTTGCTTATCTTTTCTGTAGCAAAATCAAACTTGCTTGTGCATTCTTTATCCTTATACCAACCGTCGAATGTATAGCCCTTAGCTGTAAGTTCGCCAGGATTCTTTGCATTTGCATCTTCCTCGACTGTCTGTTCAGAAGGAGCTGTTCCATGTCCCTGTACATCAAACTTAACCTTATAGGTATTCTTTGTCCACTTCGCATAAACTGTCGTATCTTTGCTTATCTTTTCTGTAGCAAAATCAAACTTGCTTGTGCATTCTTTGTCCTTGTACCAACCACCGAATGTGTAGCCCTTAGCTGTTAGTTTGCCAGGATTCTTTGCATTTGCATCTTCCTCGACTATCTGTTCAGTTGGAGCTGTTCCATGCCCCTGCACATCAAACTTAACCTTATAGGTATTCTTTGTCCACTTCGCATAAACTGTTGTGTCTTTGCTGATTTTCTCTGTAGCAAAATCAAACTTGTTTGTGCATTCTTTGTCCTTGTACCAACCACCGAACGTGTAGCCCTTTGCTGTAAGTTCGCCAGGATTCTTTGCATTTGCATCTTCCTCGACTATCTGTTCAGCTGGAGCTGTTCCATGTCCTTGAACATCAAACTCAACCTTATAGGTGTTCTTTGTCCACTTCGCATAAACTGTTGTGTCTTTGCTGATTTTCTCTGTAGCAAAATCAAACTTGTTAGTGCATTCTTTATCCTTATACCAACCGTCGAATGTATAGCCCTTGGCTGTAAGCTCTCCTGGATCGCTCGCGTACTTATCGTATTCGA
This sequence comes from Clostridiales bacterium, assembly GCA_028725765.1. Lineage (GTDB taxonomy): Bacteria > Bacillota > Clostridia > Peptostreptococcales > Anaerovoracaceae > S5-A14a. Next base: position 53 of record JAQYRL010000049.1, on the reverse strand, counting down.
TTAACTGTTCTGCAGGAGCTGTGCCATGTCCTTGAACATCAAACTCAACCTTG
>JAQYRL010000048.1 GCA_028725765.1 Clostridiales bacterium | reverse complement strand
TTTGATATAGAAACACCTATTTTCAACACAGGAAGTGGAACACAGATTAGAATGCATGGATTTGGGAGAATAAATAACACATTGGTTAATTGAACACTTTGGAGATGTCAACCAAAAACTCCACAACAACTTGACACGGTCGAAAAGCAGATTACAAGATACTAATACGTTATTTTGTGGTATAATATAATGGATTGTAGAGAAAATAATTTGATTGTAATTTTGATAGTAAACAGGAGGTCAGGCATGTCCGTAACTATAAATCTTTTAGCATCAAAATCTATATTTCACAGAGTTAGCATTTGCACATTCCTTGAAAGCTTACAGGGGATTGCAAGCACAGTTGTAAAAGGCAACTTCCATGAAGGTGAATTATCCACTGATATGAAAGCAACACAGGAATCGATTGACAGGCTACAAGCTATGACGATTTCCATTAAAAAGGCAGAGATGAGACAGCACAGCGTGAATGATTTTGTGCCAATATTGCCCGTAGGCGACAGTGGAGCTACTCTCAGATTTATGTTGCCTCTTGTCGGAGCACTTGGAGTTGGAGCAAAATTTGTTATGGACGAATCGCTTTACAGAAGACCTATTATGACACTTGTAACTACACTCAAGGAAAATGGCTGTTCCGTAACACTTGATGACGACAAAAGAGTTATTAACATCAGGGGAAAATTAAATCCAGGGGAATACAGGCTTAAGGGCAATGTGAGTTCTCAGTTCGTTAGTGGTCTTATGATGGCTCTTCCTATACTCGAGGATGAAAGCAATCTCATAATCGAAAAACCTGTTATATCAAAGTCTTATATCGATATGACCTTGAATATTTTGCAGGATTTTGGCATTAGCGTGGCGAAGAAGCATGAGAGTCATGAAATTGTTGAATATACAATCATGGGAAATCAAATTTTTAGAGGTCCTGGCGAGTATAAGATTGAAGGCGACTGGTCGAGTGCTTCGTTTTGGCTCATAGCTGAAAAACTAACTGGCAAGCCTCTCTTTCTTCAGGGAATCAATACCAACTCTATACAGGGAGATAGCAAGGTCAGAGACTTCATCAAGCAGATGGATGCTGAAGGTGATGTTACAATCGATTGCACGGCTACACCTGACTTGGTCCCAAATTTAGCAGTTTTGGCTCTATCGCGAAAGAACAAAACACGTTTCGCGGGTATAGATGCGCTTGCAAGCAAAGAAAGCGACCGCATTAAGGGAATTGAGGAAATAATTTCAGCTGTGGGCGGAAAGTTCGTCTATGAGGATGGAGATATAGTTATTGAGGGTGGTCTGGAAGAAAAAGAAGATGGAGAATTCATTTACATCATGACTCAGGATCACAGGATGGCAATGATGGCAGCTTTAGTTTCTTTAATTTCTAAAAGTCCTGTTATCATCGATGGTTGGAAGTCTGTTTCGAAATCATATCCGTCTTTCTTTAAGGACCTTAAACTTGCGGGCATGAATGACAAGGTTGGTTTAGCGTAGTGTTCAGGTGTGAATGAGTGAACGATAAGGGGGGACTGTTTCACATTCCGCAGGGGAAGACAAAGTGGGGTTGGCATAGTGGTTTTGTTTTAACGACCAGCTCGTGTGGCATACGTGTGGCTTAGCAATTTTGGAATGAAAGGATTTTAAGTGGCATCTTCAATAGGTAAAAATATAAAGATTTCAATATTTGGAGAGTCTCATGGGGCAGCTATAGGTGTTGTGATTGAAGGTATTCCATCTGGTGCAGAAATCGACTTGATTGAGCTTAAGAGGCTTATGATGGAACGTATGGGTATGGATATGCCAGGCACAACGGCTAGGAAAGAGCCAGAGAATCTAGAGTTTCTCAGTGGTGTGAGGATGGAAAATTATTATTCAAGATGCTATGCAACTGGAACACCTATTTCCGTGATAATACGCAACGAGAATTTCAATTCAGATGATTATGCTAAAAATGAGGGCGTTTTAAGGCCAGGACATGCTGATTTTACTCAACTTATAAAATGGGGAGATTATGCGGATATAGTTGGAGGTGGGCATCTTTCGGGACGCCTTACAGCGCCACTTGCTGTCGCAGGAGGCGTATGCCTTCAGCTCCTTGCAAAGGAAGGTATCGAGCTCAGTGCCGGGCTTAGGTCGCTCGGGCGGCATGAGCTCAGCTGTAAGGCGTCCGAAGCCTTCGGCAGCGAGGACTTTTGTTCGGAGATTTCTAAGCTTGTAGAGGATGTCAAGAAAGAAGGCGACTCACTAGGTGGAATCGTTTGGGTTAGAGCAAATGGTCTGCCTGCAGGCATTGGAGAACCAATTTTCGACAAGGTTGAGAGCAGACTGGGACAGATGATTTTTTCGATTCCGGCAGTCAAAGGACTTGAATTTGGAAGCGGATTTGACGGTGCCCGCATGAAGGGCAGCGAGAATAATGACGAGTTTTGCTTTGCAGATGACAAATTTTGCATGGCAGACGAAAGCTCGACCGACAGCCAACCTGCAAATTTGAATGATGATGAATGCGGAGATGCTGAATTTTGCTTTAGAAATTATAAAACTAAAATTCTGAACGGTGTAAAGATGATGTCGAATAACTGTGGCGGTCTACTTGGAGGAATTACAACAGGATCGGAACTGTATTTTCAAGTAGCAGTCAAACCCACCTCATCTATTTCAAAATCTCAGAAAACCGTCAACCTGAAAACGAAGCAAAATGTTTTTCTCAGCACCAAGGGAAGGCATGATGTTTCTGTTGCAATTAGGACAGTACCGGTTATACGTGCGGCTACAGCACTTGTTTTATACGATTTATTCATTGATTATAAGGAGAACCATAATGGCTGATATCAGAGAGTGCAGAAGAAAGATTGATAAGATAGATAGTGAAATTTCAAGACTTCTAGATGCGAGGCGAGATATTCTCGAGGATGTTGCACACTACAAAAAGAAAAATAATATACCCGTGTTTGACGAAAATCGAGAACAGGAAATTTTTAATAAGATCAACATCAATGACGGCATGGTCTTCAGAGCTATACTTGATGCATCCAAGGAGTTTCAGGAAGCAATTATCAAGGCTGGCACTTTTGGCCTTATAAGTGAGAAGCCGATAAGGAGCTTATCTCCACTCGTGCACAGCTTTTGGGGAGACTATGAATATAAATTATGTCCGACCAAGAGAGAAAAACTTGGAGAGATTCTCAAAGATCTAAGTTATGACGGCTTTAACGTAACAATGCCATACAAGGAGCTTGTTTTTTCAATGTGCCAACAGCACTCGCCGGAATGTTTTGCACTAGGAAATGTCAATACCATCAAACGTGAACTTGACGGCACACTAACGGGATATAACACAGATTATTTCGGCTTCAAATACATTTTGGAAAAGAACAAAATTGACGTCCTCGGAAAGAAGGTTGTTATTTTGGGAACAGGCGGTGCTGCAAAGACTTGCGAGGCTGTATGCAAGGATATGGGGGCTGCAAATATATATCTTGTTTCAAGGACGGGACCTATCAACTACGAGAATCCTGACGACTACAGGGATGTTGAGGTCCTGGTAAACTGCACGCCTGTTGGAATGTATCCTTCAAATAAAGAGATGCCTATTGACATCAGCAACTTTGATAAACTTGAGGCAGTTGTAGATATTATATACAACCCATATAGAACAAAGTTGATTCTGACAGCTGAGGAAAGAGGCTTAAAGACTGCTACAGGGCTAGAGATGCTAGTTGCACAGGCAGGAAAATCTGCTGAGATATTTTGTCGAGGCTCAATAGAGGATGGCGATATAGAGGATGTAATCGACAAGGTGCTCGGCAAAGTATTGAATCGCTGCCTTATAGGAATGCCAGGCGCTGGAAAGAGTTTCATGGGAAGAAGGATTGCGAATGTTCACCACCTTCCTTTTGTAGACACCGACGTAGTATTTGAACAGAGATTCGGGCAGTCTCCAGCTGAATATATTAACGAATTTGGTGAAGATCGATTCAGAATAATGGAGAGCAATATTTATGAGGAACTTGCCAAAGAATCGGGACAGGTAATTGCCTGTGGTGGCGGTGTCGTTGAGATGCCTGAAAATCTTGAATATCTACGCCAAAACGGTGTGGTAATCTGGGTTAAGAGAGATTTAGATAAACTTTCCAAAGATGGAAGACCAATTTCCAAGGAGAAGGGTATAGAGACCCTCTATAAAGAAAGAGCGGAACTGTATGAAGCTTGGTCTGATTTTGATATAAATAACAATGTGACATTTAAAAAGAGTCTTCTCGTGATTAACGGGCCTAATATGAACCTTCTTGGAACGAGAGAGCCGGAGATTTATGGAACCAAAACATATGATCAATTAGTATCTGAAATTCAATCAAAGGCGGAAGAAATGGACATAAGCATTGAGGTGTTCCAGAGCAATTATGAGGGTGAAATCATCGAAAAAATCCAAGAATCGAATCATTACTACGATGGAATAATAATCAATGGGGCAGGATATAGTTATACATCTGTTGCAATTCTCGATGCATTGAGAGCTTTAAGCATACCTGTAATTGAGGTTCATCTTTCCGATATAGAAAAACGCGAGGAGTATCGAAGAGACAGTCTTTTTGCTGAGGTGGCACAAAACAGCATAATCGGAGAAGGCTTTGACGGCTATTTCAGGGCTATGGAGGAACTTAATGGATAGCACACTTCTGATTGCAATTGTAATCTTTGCAGCACTCCTTTTGATTGTCAACTATTTTGTGCTTAAAAATGCAATTTCAAAAAACTTAAATCAGGGGATGGACGAGGCGGAACTTGAGAAACTGAGGCTAAAGTTGTCGATTGACCTAAGAGAGCAGATTGTCCCTGAACTTAGAGAAGAAATAAGGCGGGCACAGACGGAAACAGGATCTATTGTGACAGATAGCATCAAAAACTATTCTCAAATGATGGGTGATTTCCAGACGAGGAACGCGAGGGCACAGGTTGCATCCATGGAAGTGCAAACTAAATCTCTTGAGTCTCAAGAGCGGAGATTGTTCGAACTCAATCAGAGGCTTGAAATGGTATATCAAAATCTCGGTGAGATGCAAAACATGGCGCGTGGGATGGAGGATATAAGGAAGGTTCTTTCCAATGTGAAGACCCGCGGGATACTTGGAGAACTACAGCTAAAGATGATTCTCGATGAGATTTTAGCACCTAGCCAGTATGAGGAAAATGTCGCGACAAAAATAGGATCTGCGGACAGAGTAGAATTTGCCATTAGGCTTCCAGAGGGTGTCATGCTTCCGATAGACTCTAAATTCCCGGCTGACATGTATGGAAATCTTGTTGATGCGTACGATAGTGGCGACAAAACAGCTGTAATCGATGCGGCGACAAAACTGAAGAATAGACTTAAAATCGAGGCAAAGACGATTTCTGAAAAATATATTGATCCGCCGAACACCACGGATTTTGCGGTTATGTTCCTGCCTTTTGAGGGGCTTTATGTTGAAGCGGTGAACCAAGGACTAATTGAAAGTTTTCAAAGAGATTATAAGGTGTGCATAGCAGGACCTACGACTTTTATTGCCCTGCTCAGCAGTTTGCAGATGGGATTTAAAACTTTGGCTATTCAAAATAAGTCAAACGAGGCGTGGGCAGTGCTTTCTGAGGTCAAGGAAGAGTTTCAGAAATTTGACACTACTCTTGCTAGGGTGCAATCCTCCCTTTTAAAAGCACAGGATGAACTTGAAAAACTCATAGGCGTGAGAACGCGAGTTATGATTAGAAAATTAGATAAAATTAGCAATTTTGAAGAAGATTCAGAAACTTCTCAAATGAACTACCGAGGAGAAGATTTTTAATGAGTATATACGCTATTGGCGATTTGCATCTTTCACTTGACCCGAGAATTGACAAACCTATGGATATCTTTGGGCCGAGTTGGCGTGCCCATCATTTGCAGGTACAGGAGAACTGGCTTGCCAAAATCAAAGAGGACGATACTGTCATCATAGTTGGTGATGTATCTTGGGGGCTACGACTTGATGAGGCAATGCTTGATCTTACATGGATTAGCAAACTGCCAGGATTTAAAGTTATTACTAAGGGAAACCATGATCTTTGGTGGACGTCTACAAATAGGCTAAATACATTATTTGATAATATATATTTTCTACAAAACAAAGGCATTTACCTAGAAAACGAAGATGTATATGTCTGCGGAACGCGTGGGTGGATAACACCGGGAACAAGAGACTTCGATACGCATGACGACAAAATATACAAAAGAGAGCTTATCAGACTCAAAATGTCGCTCGAGGATGTTGCAAGTCAAAAGAAACATAGGCCTGAAACTGAGAACGCGTCAATCATCGCCGCAATTCATTATCCGCCAGCTAGCAGCAAAGCTGGGTCGGGATTTACAGAAATGTTATCTGCGAATAATGTGGAAAAATGCGTATATGGCCACCTTCACGGCTTGAAGGATCAGAAGAATTGTATCAAAGGGATTATTAATAATGTTGAGTACAGATTAGTAGCCCTTGATTACATAAATGCGGATCCAATTAAAATTAGATAATAAGAATCTATTATGGGTATATAACTAGTAAGGTTAATAGTTTAAATCGATTCGATGGACAATTTGGATATAGTGTTAATCGATTCTACGGATAAATGCGATTCGGAGGTTATTGATATGAAGAAAGCAATTTTGATAGTACTTGATAGCATGGGAGTTGGAGAATTGCCAGATGCAGCTAAATTTGGTGATACCGGAGCACATACATTTAACCATGCCGCTGCCGGGACACCTGGCTTTTTTGTTCCAAACCTTGAGGAACTTGGAATAGGAAATATCGATGGTGTAGTTACTGGAATGAAGGAGAAAGAACAGCCAGTTGGAGCATACGGTAAGTCTATGGAAAAATCCATAGGAAAGGACACGACTACAGGACATTGGGAACTTGCGGGAATTGAAACTAAAATTCCTTTTAAAACTTATCCAAATGGGTTCCCAAAGGAATTTATCGATGCCTTCCAGGAGAGAATTGGTGTTGAAGTAATTGGAAATTATCCTGCGAGTGGAACAAAGATTATTGAAGATCTAGGTCCAGAGCATGAAAAAACAGGAAAGCCAATAGTTTATACAAGTGCTGACAGCGTATTCCAAATAGCAGCAAATACCGATGTTATTCCGCTAGAGAGACTTTATGAAATTTGTGAGATTGCAAGGGAAATGCTTGTCGGTGACTGGGCATGCGGACGCGTAATCGCAAGGCCTTATGTTATCGTAGATGGCAAAAGAAAGAGAACCTCAGACAGGCATGACTATTCAGTAACACCGCCACAGGATACTGTTCTTGATCACATTAAGGAAGCAGGCAAACGGGTATATGCTGTTGGAAAAATAAAGGATATTTTTAACGGCAAGGGCATTACTGATTCCGTGCATACGAAAAATAATATGGATGGGGTGGACAAGACTATTGAAGCCATTAAGATGGACTTCGAAGGATTTATATTTACTAATTTGGTTGAATTTGACTCAGAATATGGGCATAGGCGAAACCCTGAAGGCTATGGAAGAGCAATAATGGATTTCGACGAAAGAATTGGCGAAATCTGTATGGAGATGGGAGATGAGGATTTGCTCATTTTGACAGCAGACCACGGAAATGATCCTACTTTTAAGGGAACGGATCACACCAGAGAGTATATCCCGATTCTAGCATGGGGAAAATGGATTCAGCCAGGTAAAAATCTAGGCGTTAGAAAGACTTTCGCAGATATAGGCGCTACAGTCGCTGAATTCCTGGGGGCAAAACCGACAGACCTTGGCACTAGCTTCCTCGGTGAACTTCAGAAAACAGATTCAGAAAACAAAATAGAGTAAAGAGTATAAATCATAATAAATAAAAGGGACTTTAAGCAAAACAATATTAAGTAAAACAATATTAAGCAAAACATATATGGGGAGATTAAATGGTCGATAAATTTGAAAATATTGATATGATCGAAATTATCACAAAGAAGAGGGATGGCGAAAAACTGACGAAAGATGAAATTAAATATTTTGTTGACGGTTATAGCGCAGGGGAGATACCGGATTATCAGGCATCTGCACTTCTTATGGCAATATACTTAAACAAAATGGATGAGGAAGAAACTGTGAATTTAACGCAGTCCATGAGATTTTCAGGAGATACTATCGATCTGGATTCAATTAAGGGGATAAAGGTTGACAAGCATTCTACTGGAGGCGTTGGAGATAAGGTTACACTCATTGTTGCACCAATAGCTGCGGCCTGTGGTGTGCCGATTGCTAAAATGAGCGGAAGGGGTCTTGGCTTTACAGGTGGAACTGTAGACAAAATGGAATCTATACCGGGATTCAAAACCACGCTTGAGCCTGAAGAATTCCTAAAACAGGTTAACGAGATAGGCATTGCAGTAATTGGCCAATCTGGGCATCTTACACCTGCGGATAAGAAAATTTATGCACTCAGAGATGTGACTGCAACCATCGACAACCTCAGCCTCATATCATCATCAATTATGAGCAAAAAACTTGCAGCGGGATCCGACAAAATACTTCTTGATGTTAAGTGCGGCGAGGGTGCATTCATGGAGGATGAAGAAAAGGCAGCTGAACTGGCCACGATGATGTGCAAAATAGGTAAGGCTGCCGGTAAAGAAACAATGGCAGTGATCTCCGATATGAATCAGCCTTTGGGACGTGCAGTCGGAAATTCAATCGAAGTTATAGAAGCAATAGATACTCTCAAAGGAAGGGGACCTGAGGATATAACTGAGCTTACAGAAAAACTTGCAGGCATAATGATCTTCCTTGGTGGAAAAGCAAAAACCAAAGAAGATGGATACGAACTTGCCAAGGAATCCATTAAAAGTGGAACTGCATTAAACAAGATGAAAGAGTTTATGGAAAGGCAGGGTGCTGATGTCAATGTTATTAACGATTACTCTCTCTTCCCTCAGGCTGAATATAAGGTGGAAATAAAGGCAGAAAAATCAGGATATATCAATGGAATAGACGCTAAAATAATTGGCATTGCATCTCAGCATACGGGAGCAGGGCGTGCCAAGAAGGAGGATGAAATTGACTACGCATCAGGAATCTACATCGAAAAAAAAGTCGGGGAAGGGGCTTCTGTGGGCGATACTCTGGCTATTGTTTGTGGGAATAATAGAGAAAAAGTGGACAGAGCGGCTAGCGAAGCAAGAAAAGCCTTCAAAATTGGAGAAAACAGCCCTAAAGCTTTTAAGCTTATCAAAAAAATTATAGAAATCTAATTCCGTCAAAGCGTTGTCGGCATGATGTAAATGTGCTTGATATGTGTTTATGTAAATTTGAATAAAGTGTTATTTAAGTTATGAATATTTTGTATGTAAAGCCAGACGAGGTTGGTGAAAAGAAAATTCAGGTTACATCACCTGAAGATATTCGCCACCTATCCAAGGTGTTGAGAGTCAAGGTTGGAGATACAATTCCTGTGTCAGACGGCTCCGAGTGGGAGTATGTTGGTAGAATTGAAGAAATTTCAGAAGATGGAATAATTCTTTCAATTGTGGACAAGCAAAAACATGGGCGAGAGCTTTCTTATTATGTTGAGCTATTTCAGGGTGTCCCCAAAAGCCCGAAGCTTGAGCTTATCGTGAGGAAATCTGTCGAACTCGGTGCTTCAGCAATAACGCCTGTCTATATGGATAGATGCGTAAATAAGCCTTCTGGCAGGGAGAATAAAAAGTTAGTTAGACTTCAAAAAATCGCAGATGAGGCTGTCAAGCAGTGCCTTTCACCACGAAATCCAATCGTAAACGAGTATATGAATTTTAATGATGTTTTGAATGTTCTTTCAGATTTTGATTTGGTTGTTTTTCCATATGAGGACGAAGAAAATAGAACACTTAAGGATTTGCTGACAAAAGATAGTTTTGCATTGAAAGATAGACACACTTTCGATAAGGCAAACGAAATCGATACAACAAGTGAAGGCGAAGAGAAGATTCTCAAGGATTATATTCCCAGAATTGCAGTAATTATCGGACCTGAAGGGGGATTTAGCACAAAAGAGGTTGACAAATTCAAGTCCCTAGGCATTAGACCCGTTTCGCTTGGCAAAAGTATTTTGCGCACTGAAACTGCAGGACCTGCAACACTGGCGATGCTTATGTACGAATTTGAGTTATAGCGATAAAATATATAAATAAAGTATAGAAATAAAATATTGTAAAAAATATATCAACTAAAAATAGAATGGAGCAAACTATGAAGGTAGCCTTTCACACTCTAGGCTGCAAAGTTAATCAGTATGAAACCGAGGCTATGAAGGAGAGCTTCAGAGACCACGGTTATTTTGTTGTGGATGAAAACGATTTCGCAGATGTATATGTAATAAACACGTGCACTGTGACGAATTTGGCTGATAGGAAGTCGAGGCAATATATTCGAAGGGCGAAGAAGGTTAATCCCGACGGCTTGGTGGCGGTTACGGGCTGTTATGCACAGATAAAACCGGATGAGGTCTCTTCAATTGAAGGCGTGGATATTGTCGTGGGCACAAATAAAAAACATGAGTTAATAGATTATGTAGAAAGTTTTTCCCGCGGGAATTCAAACTGCCATGTGCTCGATTATGACAAGCTCAGAATATATCAAAGCGATGGAATTGTAACGTCCATGGATAGCAGAACGAGGGCGTACATAAAAATTCAGGAGGGCTGCAACAGGTTTTGTTCATACTGTATAATCCCATATGCCAGGGGGCCTGTGAGAAGCAGACCGATTGAGGAGATAATTGAGGAAGCAAAACTTTTGATTGAACGTGGATTCAGAGAAATTGTTTTAACGGGCATCAATACGGCGTTATATGGGGAAGACTTAGGATATGAGGGGATTGCTCCCCTTATTGAAAAATTGGACGAGTTACCTGGTGATTTCAGAATTAGGCTATCCTCACTTGAGCCGACCGTTATCGACACAGATTACGTCAAGAAGTTGTTCAAGTATCCGAAGTTATGCCACCACCTGCACCTCAGCATACAATCTGGATCAAACAAAATACTTAAAAGCATGAATCGACGCTACGATAGGGATGAGTATTTAGCCATAGTTGATACGCTTCGAGCTTTTGATCCGCTGTACGGTATTTCAACGGATATAATTTGCGGATTTCCGGGTGAGACGGATGAAGATTTTCGTGACAGCGTTGATGTAGTTGAGAAGGTGAATTTTTGCAAGGTTCATGCATTTAGATATAGTCAAAGAACCGGCACGAAGGCTGCGGAGATGGAGAGCCAGGTCGATGGAAAAACGTCCGCTCAGCGTGCTGATACAATCGCTATAATTGCAGCGGAAGCAGAGAAGAAATTCTTTGAGAAAAACATTGGTACCGTAGCAAAGGTTTTGCTGGAGGAAGCAGACGGCGAAGACATTAGAGGATATTCAGATAATTATATTAGAGTCTATATAAATTTGGAAGAGAGTGGTATAATGGACTCAATTCAAACTGAAAAAGTTATTGGAGAATTTGTCAATGTGAAGCTGACAGAAATATATAAAGATGGAATGAAAGGAGAACCGGTATGAGTGATTGTTTGTTTTGTAAGATTGCTGAGGGAGCGATTCCTTCAAACAAGGTGTATGAGGATGAACAGATTGTCTGCTTTCATGACATTGAGCCACAGGCTCCCGTTCATGTTCTCATAGTTCCAAAGAAACACATTAAGTCTCTTGACGAGCTAACATCTGATGACGCTGAGCTCATAAGCCACATAATGTTAAAAATCAAGGACATTGCTGCTGAACTTGGGCTTGAGGGTGGATACAGGACGGTAATAAACACAGGCGACGATGCTTTTCAGACCGTGAAACATTTGCACTTCCATATATTAGGTAAGAGAAAGCTCACCTGGCCTCCAGGCTGATTGATTATGTAAAACTCCACATTTAAAGTGTAGCTGTTATTAATTATATAGCAATGGTATAAGCAATTACATTTTAAATTCATACAACTTTAACACTCTAAATAAAAAACACCTCAAGGGATGTGTCTATATATACAATATTTTAAAAACAAGACTTAAAAAAGAGGGAAATGAACTGGCTGCAATTTGTAGCCAGTTGAAAATGAAAGCATCAGACGGAAAGATGAGAAAAACAGATGTAGCAGATATGCAGGGTATCGTTTCACAAAATAGCATTGTTCCGATAAATTGAATATATTATTCCTATTTTGTTGATGTTGTTCCGATAAGATAGTATAATATCAAAAACGGAGGGATAATTCATGTACATTACAGTGAAGCAAACAGCTGAAAAATGGGGCATATCCGATAGAAGAGTAAGAATTTTATGCTCAGAAGGGAAGATTCCTGGTGCATATCAAGACGGAAGAAGTTGGAAAATACCTTATGATGCGATAAAGCCGACTGACGGGAGATATAAGATTAAGAAATCACTCATTCCAATCATAGAAGGTAAATTAGAGCTTCTTAAAAAGAGAAGACCTTTAACAGAAGGAGAGCTGGAAAGATTAAATGAGGAATTTCTAACAGAATATACTTATAATTCAAATGCAATTGAAGGGAATACTTTAACTTTACGTGAGACTGACATGGTTCTTAGAGGGCTTACGATTGACCAAAAATCTCTAAAGGAGCATTTGGAGGTTATTGGCCATAAAGAAGCCTTTGATTATGTCAGACAGCTTGTTAGTGAAAATGTCCAAATATCTGAAAAAGTAATAAAGGATATTCACTATCTGGTTTTGGCTGATAAGAAAGACGATAGAGGAATATATAGAAGGGTGCCAGTTCGAATTATGGGAGCAGCACATGAACCCGTGCAGCCGTATTTGATTATTCCAAAAATGGAAGAGCTACTGGAACAATACAAAAATAGCAAAGAAGATATTGTGACCAAACTGGCTCGTTTTCATATTGAATTTGAGGGTATTCATCCTTTTATTGATGGAAATGGAAGAACTGGTAGATTACTGGTTAATTTGGAACTTATGAAAGCGGGTTATCCGCCGATAGATATTAAGTTCACAGATCGCTTGAAATATTATCAAGCCTTTGATGAATATCATCTAAAAAACAATATATCCCCAATGGCAGATATGTTTGCAAGATATTTGAATCAAAAAATAGATTTATATTTATCTATTTTAGATATGGAAATAAAGTAGTGCCAATATTAAGAAAAATAGCAAAATAATGCTCATAGATGCTACATATATTGCAATAAACAGTCGTTTGAAATACCAGAATCAAATTATTGTAAACATAAATAATAAGATATAAAATGTGAATAACGAAGCTAAAAAGGGAAGTCTATGTAGACAGAACATATACTTCCTTTTTTTGTTTTAACTATTGCAGAACACTATCAAATCGCCTAATTCTAGGCTTATAGGACAAAAAGAGTTGGTAAAAATCGCTGTGAAGATTGAAATTTCAGTCCTCATGGCGATTTTAAGTTGTTTTTAAGAAGATATAGGGTGGACAAAAAGAGTTGGTAAAAATGCTCGAAACCCTTGAAATCT
>JAQYRL010000047.1 GCA_028725765.1 Clostridiales bacterium | reverse complement strand
TGGTCCGGTTCGGAAAAGACATATACTTGTCGCTTTGGAATTGAGATGCTAATGTCCTATTTTCTTGATGATGATTTCAAGCCTGAATATCTTGAAATACCAGTTTCTGCTCATAGCGAAGAGTATTATGTGCGAATGATGATTGCGTGGTTTTTTGCAACTGCTTTAGCAAAACAATGGGATGCGGCAAAAAAATACATCGAAGATAATCGCTTAGACTTATGGACGCATAATAAGGCAATACAGAAAGCTAGGGAAAGTAGGCGCATTGCACCAAAACAAAAAGAGTATTTAAAGTCGCTGAAAAGATAACAGGCTTCAGTTTGCAGCGGCCTTAGAATTTCACTCTACCACGAAAGGAAAAACAATGCTATCTAATATAAAATTATGGTTTCTCAATCAAAAAAATCTCTTGAGGATGTCAAAATTTATCCTCACTACCATATTGCTATTACTGGTAACGTGGATTGTTGATCACCAATATACTGGTCTGAAGGAATACATTCCAAACCAGTTAATGCTATCGGTGTCAGTATCTGAGGACTTTCTTTCGAATATCTCAGGCGTATTTTTGACAATTAGCATATTTTGTTTTACGACAATTGTCACAGTACTAAACAAATATAGCAGCAGCATATCTCCGAGAATGCTTCAAAGATTTATAGACAAGACGGGTGTGCTGAGATTATACGGTATATTTGTGAGTGGATTTTTTTATTCGGTAATAAGTATTTTGCTCCTCCAAGACCTTGAACATGATCAAAACGTAGTTGCGGGAAGCTTCGGTATTGTATATTCGATTATTGCAATGTTAGGATTTATAATTTTCTCTAAACAGGTTATTGATAATATTAAAATGTCAAATGTAATAGAGGGAGTTTTTAATGATTGTGACAAGTTGATTGATGAAGAGGTGGAACTGAGGGAAAATGCTGAACACTATGAAGATGGTGAGTCGGTGACAGAAATACCTCTTGTTGCACAAAAAACAGGGTACTTCTTTAAAATCAAAACTGATGAGATTCTAAAAAATCTAGATTGTGTAAAGTCTGAGCTTACTATCACAAAGAGGATTGGCGAATACGTCATAGAGGGGGAAGCTTTAGGAAATTTAAAACTTTTCGAGAGCAAAAAACCAGACGATGAAACAGATGAAACAAAGGAAGAAATCAGGGAAAAAATTAGCGAGCTACTTGTAATAAATATTTTTAACAACAGGGAGGAAGACTATCACAGAGGTATTGTCTATCTCACCGAGATAGCCAACATGGCTTTGAGTCCGGGAATCAATGATCCCAATACGGCGATAGCTTGCATACAAAAGATTTCATCTCTACTTGGCAAACTCTTATCAACATCGAATCAGTTTATTGTTTTGGAAGAAGACGATAATACAAAAATAATTTATCATAGTTATTCTGTTGAAGATGAAATGTATCTTGCATTTAGCCAAATTATTTCGTATTCAGGGGGCGATCCGCTGGTTACAAAAATGATATTAGAGGCAATTTATATGATTTATATGATGGCGGGAATGAGTGCAAAAGAGGCTGTAAAAAAATATTTTGATTCTTCTTACAGCATTCTCACGGCGAATTTCAGTAGCGACGTTCATTTAAAAAGATTTGAGCGTATAAAGAAGAAAATTGAAGAGCATACCGACCTTGCTGAGGACTCTGAGATTAAGTAATTGACAAAAGAATTAGGTAAAAATATGGTAATTGGTTTGTTTATCGGCATGATGCTCAGTATGGTTATGGGTATGAATATTAAGAAATAAACGAGGGTCTTATGGAAAAACATCGTGGAAAAACAAGAATATCAGATGCTAAAAATAACGAAGGATTTATTGCACGTACATCCTCATTCTTTTACATTAATCTTTTCTTTTTATGTATATGTACAGCTGTAATTATCATATCTGCATATTTTTACAGAGCCACTCCTATTAGAAGCGAAAAGACCAATCTGTTAATAACGTGTGCACTTTTTTGTAGCCTGACTCTTTATGTGTTGATTGAATCATTTATCAAATCTTCCGGATATATTTTAAAGATAGATGCAAAAGGCATTACTATAATGACCGGTAGCATTTTTAGAATTTTTAAAATTAGGAAATGGTATGTATCCATACCGTGGGAAAATATCTATGCTGTATTTAGTTTGAACATTAAACAGCCGATTGGTACTGCACAGTTTATTATGCCTGTTACAAACTCATACCTATATATAATTCCGTGCAAGGATGCTTCAAAATTATTTAAAAAGAAATATTGTATTCCTTTTCAATTGTTTCCTGATGAGATTCAGATAGATTTAGAGCATGAAATAGAGAAATATAAACCCGAATTTTTCAAACATATATCCGATGAAGATCCATATATATTTAAATTTGAAAACGAGAGAAAAGATAGCAATGTAGAAAAGAAACTGAATAGTCTTAAAAGATTGACTTATTTTTTTAATAATCCTGTTATATGGATGATTATAATAGTAATTTTTATTGCATCACGTCATGCTCTTATAAACTATTTGGAAAGAAATAATACCTATTTTTATCAGAAATCAAATCCAGTGTATGCAGTTAAGTTTGAGAAACCCGAAGGATGGAAAAGACAGCAAGGTCAAAATCGATCAGATACTACAGCTGGCAATTACTACATAGAGTCAGCTATTTATGATGATATTCTAGGTAGAAAAAGCTCAAGTGTTTCGATTTGCTCAGGTTATGATTATAGAAGCCCAATTGATGGAGAACTAATAGAAACAGTTGAAAATCTTAAACTAAATGAATGGGGGCAGCGCGAATATAAGTCTGATGATAAGTCGAAACCTGTCGATATTTATAGATACAAAGTAATTGGAGAATCACAAAAAAAACTTAGCAAAAATATTACTATTAAAAGAAACGACTATCTCAAATTGTTTAATTCAAAAACTATCGATGAAGATAATAGCGAAGATTCACGGAAGTATTTACAACTTATAACGTATATTTATATTACATGTGGTTCGTCGGAGTTTTACATATCCGTAGAAACAGGGTCAGGAAAGTTGAACTTTACGGAGCTTGTTGAAGATAGCAAAGATTATCAAAAATTATTAAAATGGCATAATGATATTACATCTGAATTTCTTGATTCAATTGTGGTGAAGAAAGGATCGGAGCTTTAGATGTATTAAGGAGCTGAAGTATGAACAAAACAAGGCTAATTAATAAATCAATACTAATCAGGACTGTGAAGACAGCACTGGCTGCTCTTTTGGCAATAATTGTTTCGCAAGAACTTTCTTTAGATTTTGCAGCTGCAGCGGGAATAATAGCAATATTAAACATATTTGAGACTCGGAAGTCAACAATAGAAGGCGGTTTGAAGAGAACATTATCAGCTGTCATTGCCCTTGTAATTGGCGGATTATTATTCGAATATTTCGGCTATAATACATGGGTATTTGGATTGTATTTGCTAATATTTGTCCCAATATCTTTTTTGTTAAAAATAGAATTAGGACTTGGACCGTCGAGCGTAATAGTGACTCATTTGCTAGCATTTGGAGAAATAAATTCAGGTATAATTCTAAATGAGATGGCTCTTGTCTTCATCGGGACAGGTTTTGCCATGCTAACAAACTTATATGCTCCTAACAGGCAAGATGAGTTGAACAAAATAATCAAAAATATAGATGAAGACATGAAATATGTCTTAAATTTATTTGGCACCTCACTAGTGAAAAATTTTGATGTCGAAGTTTATGAGCATAAGATTTCAGAACTTGACGGAGATATCAAAAGAGCAATTAATCTAGCAGTTCTCGATAGTGGAAATTATATTGAAAATAGCAATTATTTACTATATGGTCTTCAACTAAGAGCACGTGAAATTGACATGCTTGAAGATATGTACTACGATTTAAAGACCATTCCTGTTGAATATTCTGATGGAGATTACATTGCAGATCTTTTTACTAAGGCATCAAAGTATTTAAATGAGGGCGGTAACATTGCAAAAGTTAAGAAGAGGATAGAATATTTAAAAAATCATTTTCATATGATGAAACTGCCAGAAACTCACGAAGAATTTGCCATACGTTCAGCTGTTTTTCAAGTGTTTAAGAGTCTTGATGAGTTTATAGATATCAGTGACTATATAAACAACAAATTGAGGTATTAATGATATTGTTGTTTAGATAAAATATGTAAAGTATACTAATATCAAGGAGGTATTTACATGAAAAATAATAATTTTGAAGATGTCGTATTTAACAGGCACACAATTAAGGAATTTGTTAAGGATTACAAAATTGAGAGAGAAGAAATGCTACAAATTCTCGAAGAAGCTACCAAAGCGCCATCCTCAGTAAATCTTCAACCGTGGAGATTTGTAGTAGTAGAGTCCGAAGAAGCTAAGGATAAACTTCGTCCACTTGTAATGTTTAATGTTAGGCAAAATGATACGTCATCAGCTATGATTTTGATATTTGGTGATATGAAATGCTATGAAAAAGCAGACGAGATATACAACAAAGCAGTCGAAAAAGGCTACATGCCAGAGGATGTAAAGAAGGAAGCAATGGACTATTTTGTTCCAGCATACAAAAACTTCTCCAAAGCCAAAATGAATGATATTGTTAAAATCGATTCAAGCCTAATGGCAATGCAGTTAATGTTGGTAGCTAGAGCCCACGGGTACGACACAAATGCTATCGGAGGATTTGAAGAAGACAAACTAGCAGAAGCATTTGGACTTGATCCTGATAGATATGTTCCAGTAATCATTATTGCTATAGGGAAATCTGATTACAAATATCACGAGTCTGTGAGACTAGATATCAAAGATATTACTAAATTCAAATAAATCCTTAGGGTAAAATTTAATGTTAATCAGGTTCTTAACGGAGATTTAAATGCTATACATCAATCATTATCAATCACCACTTGGCGGTATGACAATGTCGTCTAACGGCGAAGCATTGACTGGGCTGTGGTTTGATTCCAGTCAACAAAATAGAAGTTCCCTTAAAGGTGTGAAAAGAGAGAAAACTAATAATTCTTCCAAAGTCTTCGATGAAGCCGAGGAATGGCTTAATATTTATTTTACTGGGAGAGCTCCTGATTTTATGCCAAATATCTCGCTTGATGGAACCGAATTTCAGAAAGCAGTTTGGGATATTTTGCTGTCAATTCCATATGGGGAGATAATGACATATGGAGAAATAGCAGACCAAATTGCGAAAGAGAGGGGCATTAAACGGATGTCGGCACAGGCTGTTGGCGGTGCTGTTTCACATAATCCGATTTCATTGATAGTGCCATGCCACCGTGTTGTTGGGAGAAACGGCAAATTAACTGGGTATGCTGGTGGTATAGATAAAAAGCTTAGGCTTCTGAGGCTTGAGGGTGTGGACACAAGCAAAATGGTTTAATGCATTAAATACAAAGGTTCAATATATTTAATTTAAAGGTTAATTTTTATGGCAAAATCAAAAGATAAGACAAACGTGATGCGAATACTCGACAGTAAGAAAATAGAATATAAATTTTATAGCTATGAAGCTGATGCTACACTTACAGGTGTAGATGTTGCCCATAAACTTAATAAAGATGAGAATACTGTCTTTAAGACCCTTGTTACAGTTGGTAAAAGTAAGGAGCACTACGTTTTTGTTATACCCGTTAATAAAGAACTTGATCTCAAAAAAGCTAGTAAGGCAGTTTCTGAAAAGAATATAAGTATGGTAAAGTCTAAGGATCTACTCGCCTTAACAGGTTATATACATGGCGGATGCTCTCCAATTGGCATGAAAAAATCTTTCAAAACTGTCTTTCATGATTCGGCAAGTAATCTTGATACAATAACTTTTAGTGCCGGGAAAATAGGTTGCCAGGTTGAAATAGACGTTAAAGACATATCTAAAATTATTGAATATAGTAAAGCAGACATCTGTATGGAGGAATAATTTTCATTTTATCTCATCGCCGAGATGTCTCAGTTTCTCAACCGGATCCTCTCGACCAAGCACTATTAGGACATCTCCAACCCTTGTGAACACATCAAGGAAAGAAATAATATTAGGCTTAATCATAAGTGCTGCCATTCTCTTACCGCTTATTTCAACGGAGGAAAGTGTTTTGTTGGCTCCAACCTTCATTAGTTTTTCTGCACCTGACTTTGAGATAGAATTAGATATTATATATATTTTGTCGTTAAGATTTCTAGCCGTGAGAACCGTTACGATGTTATCAACCTCAGAATCCATTGTACAGATATGACCCTTGGCTTTCTCAACTACAGCCTTTTCTAAAATTTCCTCTTCGGTCGAGCATCCTTCAATTACAAGTATGTTGTGGTGGCTGTATTCATCTAAATCTTCACGATTAGGCGTGATCACAACAAAATCAAAACCTTCTTTTACAAATTTTGCAATAATAACTTCAGCCAGCTCCGTAGAGCCACAAACTATATAGTGCTCATTCAGCTGAGAAATTTTTGTAATTCATTTTCCTTCCCTTCCACAAGTCAATAATTTTACCTTCAACTAACAAAACAACCAAATTGCTGAAAGCATATCCGACTATGCCGACTCCACTGAAAATCATGAAAATCTATAATAATAAAATTTGATAATATTTGCTGTACAGAGTATAATTATATTGAATTTAAAAGTTTAAAGAGGTGTGAGCTTTGAATATCAATAAGAAGGTAACAGCTGTAATCATGGCGCTGCTTGCGGCAGGTTTTTATGCGATTAATACTCCTTTGTCTAAACTATTACTAAGCCATATTGCACCAACCTTTATGGCCTCCTTTTTATATCTTGGAGCTGGATGCGGTGTCAGCATAATGTATTTATTCCATTTCAAACATGAGGATAAGTCTGAAAGGCTTGTACATTCTGATTTGCCATATACCATTGGAATGATAGTTCTTGATATTGCCGCACCGATTTTTCTTATGATAGGAATAAGCCTTGGATCGGCATCAAATGCTTCGCTTTTAGGCAATTTTGAAATCGTAGCAACAACGCTTATCGCTCTGATAATTTTTAAAGAACAGGTTAGCAAGAAACTATGGTCAGGAATTCTATTTATCACTATATCGAGTATTATTCTTTCTTTTGACGGGACAGGTAGTTTTAGCTTTTCTTTGGGTTCCATATTTGTAATACTCGCAACATGTTGCTGGGGGCTTGAGAATAACTGCACTGAGAAAATTTCTGGCAGGAGTACATATGAGATTGTAATGTTAAAGGGTCTTTTCTCGGGTTGTGGTTCATTTCTTGTAGCACTGATATTAGGAGAGAAACTTCCTGATACAAAATATATCATTTATGCTATGATGCTCGGGTTTGTTGCATATGGACTAAGTATATTCATGTATATTAGGGCACAGAGAGAACTTGGCGCAGCGAAAACAAGTGCATATTATGCAATAACTCCCTTCATAGGTGCATTTTTAGCATTTCTCGTTAATGGTGAGAGGTTGACTCTTATCTATTTTGTTGCATTAGTGATTATGATGATTGGTAGTGCATTCGTTGTATATGACACTTTGCTTAAGAAACACCTTCATCCTCATTCGCATACAATCGTTCATACGCACGGTGGAGTAACTCATACACATCAAATAACGCATATGCATGAGCACAATCATTTTTTGTCTGAGGGAAGGCATCGACATAGGCATGATGGATATATGAATAGCAAAGAACATCAAATTGAGCATGAGTTTATGGGTACAGAATCTAGTAATTAATAGGTGATTAGCATGAAATATAAATTGAATTTAAAAAAGTTTCTTCGTTTTATTGTTTTGGTGGTAGCACTCATAGTTTTGATTGTGTTTATATATGATAAATTTATTGTAGGTCCAGATGGAAATAATTCTAGTGATTCAAAGGCGCAGAAATCAATTGAAAACAAGGAGTCTGATGATTCAAAAAACGGCAGAACAAAAGAATCGAATGAGGTAAAAATTATTGCAAGTGGAGATATGCTATATCATGACATTGTATATTGGAGTGCAAAACAGCCAGATGGCAGCTATGATTTTTCAAATAATTATTCGGAGATAAAAGATTTCGTCTCTTCTGCTGACTTGGCTCTTGGAGATTTTGAGGGAACAATTTCTGATGAATTTGAGCTTAGCGGTTATCCATTGTTTAACGCGCCAAAAGAAGTTGTAGGAACAATTAAGGACGCCGGATATGATGTAATAGATTTAGCTCATAATCATATTTTGGACTCACGATTATCGGGAGCTTTGAATACCAAGAAACTCTTTAACAAAGTAGGTATGGACACAATTGGAATAAAGGAAAAAGAAGACGATCCAATACTTGTAAAGGAAGTTAATGGTATTAAAATTGCAATCCTGGGATTTTCGTACGGATATAATGGTATGGAGAATACATTAACAGATGAAGAATACAGGATACATATGCAGGACTTAAATCCCGAGTATGTGAAGAAAACAATAAAAAAAGCAGAGAAGATTGCAGATATAACTGTTGTGATGCCTCAGAGTGGGGTGGAATATGCACTTGAACCGACGGATGAACAAAAGACATTATATCGCAATATGGTAAAATGGGGCGCAGATATAATATTTGGTGGACACCCACATGTTTGCGAGCCAACGGAGATTGTCAAGCACGAAGGAAAGGATAAATTTATTATTTACTCTATGGGCAATCTTTTGTCGAACCAAAGACTTGAAACATTAGATAATATATGGACTGAGCGAGGTGTTATTATTGAAGTTAATATTAAAAAAACAAAGGATGGCACCATTCTTAAGTCAATTAAGCCACAACCAACCTGGGTTTTAAGGGAGCCTATTGGAAAGTCGAATGAAATAACGCCATTGTATAATTATCAGACACTCTTATGTGAAGATTATATTAAAGGTGGACCGAAGGCAGGTACATATTCAGGAGACACTCAAAAAAGAATTGAAAGTGCATACACTGAAGTCAATGAACTTTTGAACGTGGATAAGAAATATTTAAAGAAATAGCGAAATTATAGTCTTTTTAAATTTTCCATTTTAAGATTAACTTATTTGAATATCTTGGGTATCCAAAGATGTTCAATTTTTGCGGTGCGCTCGGCGAGCGCACATTCTAACGGGTGAAAGTCCTGAATCCGCCCGGTAGTGGGAAGGATATAGCCGAAGGCAAGGGTGTCCATCGTGAGGTGGAATCTGAAGGAAGCTGGATGTGGGGAACCTACTAACCCAT
>JAQYRL010000046.1 GCA_028725765.1 Clostridiales bacterium | reverse complement strand
TGAAAATCATAACTAAAACTCTATCTTTTTTGTGAGGATATGTATTAAATTGTTATTTTGTTTTTTCTTAGATTCTTTTATTTGCAACGGTTATAGAATTTTGCGTGTTTTCATTTTCGCATTTAATTCTAACATCGACCAAAATTTTAGTCATAAGGATTAGCAAAAATTAGTTTCAGTTAAATTTTAAATACGCACAAATTAATATACCTTAAACGCTCCTACTCCAAGTGCTACATATACGGCTAGTGAATTAAAATCGAAAACTGGTAATCCTGTTTCTTCTCTAATAAAATCTGCAAATGGTGGCAAATCAGTACATTCTAAAACAATCGCCCCTAACTCTGGATTGCTTTCATAAAGATTCTTCGCAGCATCTAGGATTTCATTTTTAACGACTTCCATATTAAATTTTTCATTAGGATTAGTGAAAATCTTACTCCATTCATGATAATCTTCTAGGCCCTTTACGACATAGTTCATTTCATCTGTTACACCACACTCTGAGAGATGTTGTCTTGTTAAAGATTCCTTATTTGCAGTTATTATTCCTACCGTTTTATCGGCTCCAATAATGTTACAAACCATAGGGACTTGCAAAAGGGCTGAACTAAATACAGGAACTGTCAATTCTTTTGCAAGTTGCTTCTGAAATATTGCGTTAAATCCACAACTTGTTGAAATTGCATTTACCCCTTCATTCTTAATCATTTCTTTAGACACATCTATCATTCTATTCAATATTACTTGACTAGGATTAAGTAATATGGTTTCAATATTGGCACCTTCTATTTCTTGAAATTTCACATCGAATGGATAAGAATCAATATTTGTACTATTGCCCGTCAATGATTCTAATTGCATCAAACCCATTGGTACAAATCCTGATTCCCACTTCAAGATAGCTATTTTCCCACCTTTCATTTTATTGCCTCCTCAGGTGCAGTAAATTCAATACCAAGTTTTTCTGCGGTCTCCTTGAGAGTAAGTTTGCCATCAAATGTTGTCAATCCTCTTCTCAAATGCTTATTGTCTTCTAAAGCTTTAATTACCCCTTTATTGGCTATTTCCTTTGCAAATGGAAGTGTGGCATTTGACAAAGTTGTTGATGCAGTCTTTGAAAATGCAGAAGGTATATTGTCGACACAGTAATGCACGATACCGTCAACCTCATAAATAGGATCATCGTGAGATGTTGAATGACAAGTTTCTATTGCTCCTTCATCATCACAGGCAACATCAACAATTATTGCCCCAGGCTTCATCATTTTTAGATCATCTTTGAAAACTAGATGATCAGTCCTAGTTTTAGGCCATAAAATACAATTTATTAATACATCTGATGTCTTTATGCATCTTTCTATATTTTCACGATTTGATAATAAAAACTCAACATTTTTACCCATATATT
Organism: Clostridiales bacterium; assembly: GCA_028725765.1. Taxonomy (GTDB): domain Bacteria; phylum Bacillota; class Clostridia; order Peptostreptococcales; family Anaerovoracaceae; genus S5-A14a. The sequence goes on along the minus strand of JAQYRL010000046.1, from coordinate 769 downwards.
TTTTCGCATCTAACATTGCTTCATAACTTACATCCAGCATGTTAACTCTATTGCCAAACGAAGATGCTAATTCACACGCTCCTCTTCCGGAATGCCCACAACCTATAATGGATATAATTGGTGTCTCAACGCCACATACATTGGATAGAAGACGACCATTCCCTCCATTTACAGATTGTGAATAATATAACGCTGCAAGAAATCCCCCTTTGCCAGCTAATTCGCTCATAGGACTTAACAATGGCCATTCTCCTTTGTCATCAGAAATATCTTCATACGCAATTGAAATACATTTGCTTTTCATTAATGCTTCAGTTTGATCTTTGTGAGCATTTGAATGAATATATGTTAAAACAATAAGTTCTTCTCTCAAATACTTATACTCTTCAGGTAGTATTTCTTTTACTTTATATACTAGGTCGACATTTTCCCAAATATTTTCTGCCTTTTTCTCGATTATACAACCAGCTTTTATGTATTCTTCATCTTTAAAACCGCTTCCTTCGCCTGCTTTACTTTCTACTATAACCTCATGTCCACAGTTAACTAACTCAGCAGCTGATGCAGGAACACAACTAACTCTATACTCACTATTTTTTATTTCTTTCAAAATTCCAATCTTCATTTTTTCTTGTATGATTAGCTCATAGGCTAATTCATACTCTCCTTTCCATTTTTACTGTTTGTGTCATAATACATTCAGATACTGTGGACTTTTTATGATTTCTTGTAGCATTGACTACTTTATAGGAGTGTATTGCCGCTACAT
>JAQYRL010000045.1 GCA_028725765.1 Clostridiales bacterium | reverse complement strand
TTTTATGCTTAAGAAAGGGCTGGATGAAAAAACTGTAAAAACGTTGAAATACCAATACTTACATCCCATTTTTAAGACAGTTAAAAATGGGGTGGGCAGAATTGGTATACAAGATAAGCCAAAATTGCCCACCTAAAGTGTTCAATTTATGCTTATCCAATCGCAAGCGATTGCTCAAAGACAGTTTGAGTTGCCAATAGGGATACCCTATTGGATTGACCCGTAAGCATTATCAAAAGTGTTTGATAATGCTATGGCAAAACTTTGCAAGTTTTGCTAAGGAAGATTTTCATAAATGAAAATCATATAGATCTTTTGGAAGGGAGAGAAAGTATATGGGTGCGAATAAGCATTTTAAGAAAAGTGCAGTTTTAAATCAAATTAAACATCTTGAAAGAAAACTTGAATATCCAAGTAACAAAGATATAGATTTTGATAGGACGCACTTAAATTATAGCCTAACACCTAAAAGAGAAATTTCTCCATATGAATACTATAAAAAAAGGCTTAATGAAATAAGTGTAAAAACAGAGCGAAAAGATATTAACTATGCGAGTGGATGGGTTATAACAAAACCTAAAGAGCTTGATGAGAAATACGAACAAAGATTTTTTATAGAAGTATATAATTTTCTAAAGGAAAGATATGGTGGAGAAAAAAATGTGATTAGTGCTGAAGTACATAAAGACGAGAAAGGAGAACCACATTTACATTTCATGTTTATACCAGTTACAAAAAATACTCCAAATCAGAATATGATGAAAGTAATAGAATATTTTGAAAAGAAAGAAAACCAAGGAAAGAATAATTCAGAAGCTGGAAGAGAACTTGGAGTTGATAGAAAAACGGTAAGACGGTATAGGAAGTGCGAAAGAGAGGATGTAAAAAAAGAGAAGCTGTCATCAAGAGAAGTGATAAATAAAAAAGATTTAATAACATTTCATAGCGACCTTGAGGAATACTTAAATAAGAAAAAGATACCAGCAAAGATTGTAAGTGGGATAACAAAGAAAAACGGTGGCAATAAAACGGTTGAGGAACTAAAAGCACAAGAAAGAGAGATTGAAAGATAAAATGTTAATAATATTAAGTGGTCTAATAAACATAATAGGGATTATAACAAGTGTTATTGTTATAAAAAATGGATATATAACGCTAGGAGTAATGATTTTAATATTAAGTGTAATTTTGTTGATATTATCAATTTACGCAATTTATATAAAATATATAACAAAGATTAAAGAACTAGAGAATAGGGTTTATCTATATGAGGGTGTTATTAATGAACTAAAAAATGAAATTACAGAGTTGAAAGAAAGGAAATAAAGGGTGAACATTTGAAAAGAAAAACAGATGATTGGACTTTACTTTTACTTAGCATTCCTTGTATAATTAGTGTAATAAGATATTATCTATATAAGGGGAGTGAAAATATGAGCTTTTCTTCAGACTTATTTATGACAATGCTACCAACAATATGTGTAATAGTAATTGGTATTTTTAATTTACGTTCAGGGAATAAAAGAATAGATGAAATAGGTAATGATACAAAAGTTATACTACCTAAGACAGCTAATATAGAAAAAAACGTAGAAAAATATTTAGAGGACACAAACAGGTGTATAACTACTGATATTAAAAAAACAGTTGAAGATATTTATGATATAGCAGATTCTGATTTAAAAATACTTGTTGATGAAGTAAATTACAAGAAGCGTCTAAAAGATGAGTATGCGAATACATTTTTAAGAGATAATGTTGTTGCTAATATAGATAAGCTGTATGAGGAAAATGCACTGTTTTCAAATAGGATAAAAGAGCTTGAAATTGAAAATAAGATGCTTGTAGAGAAAGTATACAAGTATCAAAAACTTTACGAAGAAGAAAGAAAAAAGAATGTAGATATTGAAAACAAAAATGAAAGAGATTTCACAATGTAAAGGAGAACACATTATGTCAAATATTGATAACCTGAAACAAAAATACAATTACAAAATAGTATATAAACTAAAAGAGAATCTAGAAGAATCAAAGAAAGAATTTATTGAAAAGAAAATCGAAACCTGTATATCAAAATTCAATTTAGAAAAACATAAAGACGGAGCCTTATATAAAAAAACTGGATTTAAAGGAAACGAAGACTTCGGGGGTGTTACTTTTACATACGCACTATTAAAAGAAAATGTGGATTGTTTTGAAAAACTAGAATGGCATGATATGTATGCTGACTTAGTGAAAAGGGCTTGCTAGTTTATGAATGGTCAAAATAAATGGGAAAATGGTATAGTCTTAAGTTTTGATTTTAAAGTAGAGCGTTTAGAAAAATTTTATAATGGTTCGTATAATACGGCATATAGAGATGTTAAAAATTGTTTATTAGAAAATGGATTTATACATCTAAAAGATAGCGATTATGTGAATAATAATATAGATAATGAAGAAGCGATAGAAATTTTAAAAGACTTTATTGCTCAAAATAAGTGGTTTGCAAGTTCAATAGAAAAACTTACAATCGCACCCAATGTAGAGCATTTAGATTTAACTGAAGATATTAAAGTTTTTAGAGATGTTGAGTGGGAAGAAGAGAAGTTAAATTCCCACGAGGAAGAAATCGGAATATAAAGGGGAAGTCATGAATAAGATAAAAAATAATAAAAAGTTATTCGCAATTATCCTTATAATCTCCCTACTTGCAGTCCTGCTTGGAAGCTATGCGATATATAAAAATA
>JAQYRL010000044.1 GCA_028725765.1 Clostridiales bacterium | reverse complement strand
AATATTTCAAGTATATGCAATTATGCAGAGGGTACCAGGCGGCACCTGAGCAGGAAAGAGGTGAGAAACATGAAGGAAGGAATCCATCCTGATTATAAGGAATGTAAAGTAACTTGCGCATGTGGTAACAGTTTTGTTACTAAATCTACCGAGTCTGAGATTAGACTGGACGTTTGCTCAGCATGTCATCCGTTCTTTACAGGACAACAGAAATTCGTCAATCGTGGCGGACGTGTTGAAAAATTCAAGAACAAGTACCACATTGACTAATAATTTTATAATCAGACTAGTATTTAAGGACCGCAGTAGCTTGCGGTCTTTTTTTAAGGGTGATTTTATGGTATAATATTAGGCTAGGATATTGGAAATAAGTATAGGTTTGTATGCAATAAATATGTTTTAGTTATGAGTAATTTTAGGACAGGGAGATAGGATGTTCGATAAACTTGATTTTATTTTAGAAAAATACGAAGAACTGTCAAAGAAGGTGAGTGATCCAGAAGTAATTGCCAATCAACCTGTATGGCAGAAACACATTAAGGAAATGGGCGAGATGGAGCCTATTGTAAAAAAATATCGTGAATATAAGAGTGCAAAAGAGGGCATTGATGAGGCGAAGGAAATCCTCGAAATGGAGGATGATGCTGAACTTAAGGAAATGGCAAAGATGGAACTTGCAGAACTTGAAGAAGGCATCGTTCAAATTGAGGATGAACTAAAAGTCTTGCTTTTGCCTAAGGACCCTAATGACGAGAAAAACGTTATTCTTGAAGTTAGAGCAGGTACTGGAGGAGATGAGGCTGCTTTGTTCGGCCAGGATTTACTTAGAATGTACTTGAGATATGCTGAGCGTAATCACTGGAAGGCTGAGGTGCTTGAAATCAATGATACTGGCATCGGCGGAATCAAGGAGGCGGTTGTCCTTATAAAGGGTAAGGGTGCATATTCAAGGCTGAAATATGAGAGTGGCACCCACCGTGTTCAGCGTGTACCGGAGACTGAATCTTCGGGGCGTATCCATACTTCGGCTGCGACGGTTGCTGTTTTGCCGGAGGTTGATGATGTCGATGTTGAAGTTAATCCAAATGATGTGAGGGTTGACGTTTACAGAGCTTCAGGTAATGGTGGACAGTGTGTAAATACAACGGACTCAGCTGTAAGACTAACTCATGAACCGACAGGATTAGTGGTTACGTGTCAGGACGAGAAGTCTCAGATTAAGAACAAAGAAAAAGCCTTCAAGGTATTGCGTGCTAGGCTTTATGACCTGATGATGCAGAAACAAAATGAAGAAATTTCGGCAGAGCGTAAGAGCCAGGTTGGATCAGGTGACAGGTCTGAGCGAATAAGGACATATAATTTTCCTCAGGGCAGGGTTACTGATCACAGGATCGGTCTTACACTTTATAAACTCGAAAATATCTTAGATGGTGAGATAGATGAGATTATCGATGCTATGACTACACATGAGCAGGCGGAAAAAATGAAGAGTTTCTAGTTGGGGCGAACTACTTTATGAAGACGACTATTTTGAAGGACACAATTGAAGATATAAAAAGAGCTGGAGAGATTATCGCTGGTGGTGGCATAGTAGCATTTCCTACTGAAACCGTTTACGGTCTAGGTGCAAATGCACTTGATGAAGAAGCAGTTAAAAAAATCTACAATGCAAAGGGCAGACCAAGCGATAATCCTATGATAGTTCACATATCGCAAGTAAGCGATGTCTATGACATTGCAGATGTTTCTGAGTCTACATTGTCTGAGAAAGCCTTGGAAAATTTGAGAAGATGCGCTGATGCTTTCTGGCCCGGCCCCCTTACAATGGTGCTCCCCAAGAAAAAAATTGTGCCTTTAACCACCACGGGAGGGCTTGATACAGTTGCAATCAGGATGCCATCGCACAAGACTGCTAGGATGCTCATAGAATATTCTGGATGTCCCATTGCGGCTCCGAGTGCAAACTTATCAGGAAAGCCAAGTCCTACCACCGCAGAACATACACTTGATGATATGGATGGCAGAATAGATGCAATTATATTTGGAAGTGATTGTCAGGTTGGGATTGAGTCTACGGTTGTTGATATGAGGAAGGACGAGCCCGTTATTTTAAGACCTGGGCGAATAACGGCTGAAGATTTGTCAAATGCAATCGGTGGGATGGTTCTAATTCACCCGTCGCTAAATAAAAAGGATATGTCACAAAGCGATGTGGATATGTCACAAAATATGGTTGCAAGATCGCCTGGAATGAAGTACAAGCATTACGCACCAGAAGCGGAAATGCAGATTTTCATATCCGACACAAATGATCGAGAAAAAGCATTGAAGATAGCTGAAAAAGAGGCTAATCGTCTAAAAGCGATAGGCAAAAAAACGACAATTATCTCATTTACAGATGGGATAGAAGCGGCACATGATCTTTTTCGCAGATTGCGAGATGCGGATAAGGCAGGTTACGATGTGATTTTGGCTGTGGGTGTAAGTGATGACGAAAGTGGTGGAGTAGGATTTTCAGTTATGAATAGAATGCTCAAATCCGCAGGATATAATGTGAAAAAAGTATAAGACTAGTGTGTCAGATCAGACGTAGGAAGTATCGGAAATTTCAGGAAAATACCTGTAAGAAAAAAGTCGGAAATATCAGGAGGTTAAGTAGCAAAATGATTATAGCAATGGCAGCCGATCACGGCGGTTTCGAACTAAAAAACAAGGTTAAGGAACACCTAAGAGAACAGAAAGACGAAAACGGCGAAAACTACAAAATAGTTGACCTCGGCACAAATTCGCCAGAGTCAGTCGACTACCCTGTATATGGCAAGATGTGTGCAGAAGCCGTAGCAAGCGGAAAAGCACAGCTTGGACTAGTGTTTTGTGGTTCTGGAATTGGAATTTCGATTGCTGCAAATAGGGTAAAGGGCGTTAGATGTGCCCTTGTGCATTCAGTAGAACTTGCAAGACTTGCTAAACAGCATAATAATGCGAATATGCTCGCGATGGGCGGAAGATTCACAGACCCGGATCTTGCCCTAGAAATGGTTGATGCTTGGCTGTCCGAAAAATTTGAGGGCGGTAGACACGAGCGAAGAATTGCAATGCTTGAGAAATAATAAATAATAATTTTGTCGGAGGAAGAGGAAAACTATGGGAAAAGTATATGTATTTGATCATCCGCTAATTCAGCACAAAGTGTCTTTGATGAGGGACAAGAACACAACGGTCAAGGAATTCAGAGAGCTTGCGACCGAGATATCGACATTGATGGGATATGAGGCAACAAGGGATCTGCCACTTGAGGAAGTTGAGGTTGAAACGCCGATTTGCAAGACCAAAACTATGATGCTAAAGGGACAGGACATCGCGATTGTGCCTATTTTGAGAGCAGGTCTAGGATTTGTTGACGGAATGATGAATCTTGTGCCGAACGCAAAGATTGGACATGTTGGGCTTTACCGAGACCCTGATACTCATCTCCCTGTTGAATATTATTGCAAACTGCCCGTAGACATTGAAAATAGACAGACTTTTGTCGTTGATCCCATGCTCGCAACAGGCGGATCGGCAGTTGCAGCTATAGATTTTATCAAGCAGCGCGGTGGAACACATATTGTCTTCATGTGCTTGATTGCGGCACCAGAGGGCATTGAAACCCTTCAGAAGGCACATCCTGACGTTGATATTTATATCGCTTGCAAGGATGAAAAACTTAACGAGAATGCATATATTGTTCCAGGTCTTGGCGATGCTGGCGATAGACTTTATGGCACAAAATAGCCTGTTCCCACTACATACGGGGGGGCAAGCCTTAGCGGTGGACGAACCATATAAACTATATGAAACATATAAGGCATACAAGTTGTATCGGGCTAATCTTGAGCGCAACTTGAATATTTCAACTGAGCAAAATTTGTAAGAGGTAGATGTATAATGAGAAATTTAATTCCAGATAATGTGAGCGACAAGACCAACGTATTTGATGTTCTAAAGGAGAGAGGCTTTATCGAGCAGACAACGGATGAGGATGCGGTTAGGGACCTCTTAGCCAACGAGAAGATCAAATTTTATATTGGTTTTGATCCGACTGCTGATTGCCTTCACGTAGGCCACTTCATGCAGGTCATAATAATGATGTACATGCAGAAATACGGTCATACGCCTGTCGTACTTATCGGAGGCGGAACCGGCATGGTTGGGGATCCTTCTGGGCGAACCGACATGCGAAAGATGATGACTCCGGAGACAATAGAAGAGAACTGCAGGGCTTTTGAAAAACTATTTGAAAAATTCCTCGACTTCGATGACGAGTGGAAATACGAGGGGAATAACGGAGTTTACAGTCCAGGGCACGAAACAAAGACGCCAGAACCTGGCAAAGCAGTTTCTGTCAACAACGCATCATGGCTTCTACCTTTAAATTACATTGAATTTGTAAGGAAGATAGGCACGCACTTTAACGTGAATACAATGCTTAGGGCTGAATGCTTCAAACAAAGAATGGAGCAGGGGCTGTCATTTTTGGAGTTCAACTATATGCTAATGCAGTCATATGACTTTATGGTTATGGCAAGAGATTTCGATGTAAAAATGGAGTTCGGTGGCAACGACCAATGGTCAAACATTATAGGAGGTGTTGACTTAGCTCGAAAGGAAGCTGGGAAAAAGGTTTACGGGATGACATTCAGCCTTCTAACAACTAGCGAAGGAAAGAAAATGGGCAAAACCCAAAAGGGTGCTTTGTGGCTCGATGCTGACAGAACATCCCCATATGAATTCTTCCAGTACTGGCGTAATGTAGCCGATGCTGATGTTAATAAATGTCTGAGAATGTTGACCTTCCTTCCTATGGATGAGGTAAACAGGCTTTCCGCACTCGAGGGTGCCGAAATTAATAAGGCTAAAGAAATTCTTGCTTTTGAGATTACAAAGCTTGTGCATGGTGAGGAAGAAGCAAATAAGGCGACGGAAGCTGCACGTGCAGCATTTTCGTCAGGTGGGGCATCCGGCATAGCCATGGCAGATATCCCAACCACAGCAATTGACGCGTCCGAGTTCGACGGTGAAGGCATGGGCCTTGTAAATCTTTTGAAACAGGTTGGACTTGTACAGTCAAATAGTGATGGCTTCAGGACAATCGAACAGGGTGGCTTATCTCTAAACGGAAACAAAATACTTGAGAAGCGCTACATGGTTACTAGTGCTGACTTCGATGATGGCGTGCTCATTATCAAGAAAGGAAAGAAGAAATATCATAAAATTGAAATAGCATAAATAAATTTGACTATGCAATCTTTAATATTATAGAAAAAATATACTCCTCTAAAGCATTGCTTGTTAGTGCTCTGGAGGGGTATTTTGTTGTAATAATTCGTTTTTGCTATATAATCTAGGGAATCTAGGATAAAGATAAAACAATTTATGTAAATAAATTCAATAAACCATTTACAAATATGTGTGTTCATGATAAAATTTGATGTATATTTTTGTTGTATTAAACAAAAAATAAAGGACAACCAAAATTTAATTCAGGAGGAAATTATCATGAAAGACAAAAGCATTTTTAAGAGTAAGTGGGGATTTATTCTCACATCAGTAGGTTCAGCCGTTGGGATGGCTAATGTATGGGGATTTCCATACAAGCTGACAGCAAACGGTGGAGGCGCATTTTTAATTGTATACTTAGTTTTTATCGTGATATTTTCTTATCTAGGGTTGTCCGCCGAATATGCAATAGGAAGAAGGGCCAAAACAGGAACTCTCGGAGCATATCAGTATGCATGGAAGACAAGAGGCATGGAGAAAGTCGGGAAAGTCATAGGTTATCTTCCTTTGGCTGGTTCTCTTTGTATTGCCATAGGTTATGCGGTGATTATATCTTACGTGATGAAATCTCTTTTTCAGGCAGTAACTGGGAGCCTTATGACTGTAGACACAGATACTTGGTTTAACAGTTTTGCACTAAATGGCTTCAGCGTAGTACCCTTTCATATCGCGGTAATCTGCATAACACTTTTGACATGCATCACCGGAGCTACATCTATAGAAAAAGCGAACAAAGTTATGATGCCAATGTTTTTTGTTATATTTCTAATACTAGCTATAAGGGTAGCATTATTGCAGGGAGCGCTAGATGGATACAAATTCCTGTTCAATCCAGACTGGTCACACCTAAAAGACCCATCGGTAATCGTTGGGGCCATGGGACAGGCCTTCTTCTCGCTCTCCATAACAGGCAGCGGAATGATTGTCTGCGGCGCATATTTAAATAAGAAGGAAAATATCGTTTACGGAGCAAAACAGACTGGTCTATTCGACACTATCGCAGCCATTGTTGCAGCACTTGTAATTGTACCAGCGGTCTTTGCATTCTCAGGAGAACAGGCAGGCGGACCTGGTCTTTTGTTCGTGACACTGCCAAAGATTCTCCAGGAAATGCACGGAGGCAGAGTCTTTGCAATCTTTCTCTTCCTAGCCGTTTTGTTTGGAGGCATAACATCACTCCAAAACATGTTTGAGGTCGTTTGCGAGTCTGTGCTTCATAAAGTCAATTTTTTGAATCGAAAAGTTGTGCTATTACTCATAGGAATCGTAACATTCGTGCCGGGTGTGTTCATGGAAGACATTACAAGCTGGGGTCCGTGGATGGATCTTGTTTCAATTTACATTATTCCGATAGGAGCGACCCTGGGAGCGATATCCTGGTTCTGGATTATGGACAAGAATAAACTTATGGATGAAATTAACACCTTCGAGGGCAGCGGGAGCAAATACACATTAGTTTGGCATTCACTAGGCAGGTTCTTGTACACTCCGTTAGCTATTGTGATTTGCGTCGTGGCGCTGGCATTTAAGGTTGCGTTTTAGGGCAGAACAAAATATTCTCTTTATGTATTGCAATTGCTATATTAATGATATATAATAGTTGTCGCGTTGTGTTTTGGATTTTAAGAGAGGTCTTAAAATATGATTTCACAACGATATTGGAATCCCATAGCTAGAGGTCGCCAGACAACGTAATGTGTCAAAGGCTTAATGTCTCGCGGTTTATGGGCTAGAAATTAAAAATTTTTAGAATGCCGACCAGGATGAGTGCGTGATTTGTAGCGAGAGCATTCAAACTTTTCATTAACTTCATCTCAGTAGGCAGAACCGAAAAGCATCCATCTTTTAACAAAGCAGAGCTCACAACGAGCGTGTCTCAAAGGGTGAATCCTATAATAGATTAAATCTGATAGGTAAATCCTCTATTATGAGAAATTCACTCAGCTAAGACCACTGTATGTTCAGAAAACAGCTCAGCGGAGTCAACTGTTTTGTGCGATGGAGATGGAAACTAGTAGGTGGAAAGGAAAGGTAAGATAATGAAATCATTTATTGCAAAGCCTCATGAAGTTGAGCGCAAGTGGTATGTGGTTGACGCAGAGGGTAAGACCTTGGGAAGGGTTGCTTCTCAGGTTGCAGCGGTTCTTCGCGGTAAGAACAAGCCAACTTTCACTCCTCATGTCGACTGTGGAGACTATGTGATTGTAATCAATGCTGAAAAGGTTGAGGTTACAGGCAAGAAGCGTAAGGAGAAGGTTTATAAGCACCATACAGGTTATCCAGGTGGACTTAGAGAGACTACTTTTGACAAGCTTATTGCTAAGAAGCCTGAAGATGTTATCAGGCATGCCGTTAAGGGTATGATGCCAAAGGGCAAACTTGGTCGCCAGATGTACAAGAAACTAAAAGTTTATGCAGGTCCTGAGCACGATCATGCTGCACAGAAGCCTGAAAAGCTGGAATTTTAGGAAAGGGAGGAATAGACAATGGCAAAGATCCAATATCAGGGAACAGGTAGAAGAAAGTCTTCCGTTGCTAGAGTTAGATTAATCCCTGGAAAAGGCGAAATTCTAGTTAACAGGAAGCCTCTTGATGAATATTTTGGAATGGAAATTCTTAAGAGGGAAGTAAAAAGACCGTTCTCAGTTGCAGGATGCGAAGGCAAATTCGACGTTGTTGCTACCGTTCATGGCGGTGGTACAACAGGTCAGGCAGGTGCTTTGAGGCACGGTATTGCAAGAGCTTTATGCGAGGCTGACAAAGAAGCGTACAGACCAGCACTTAAGTCTGCAGGTTTCTTGACAAGAGACCCTCGTATGAAGGAGAGAAAGAAATACGGTCTCAAGAAAGCACGTAGAGCTAGCCAGTTCTCAAAGCGTTAATCGTATTTTTGCATAGAGGTGCTGTGAGAGAGGCACTGCTGTTGCAATGGTGCTTATTTGGCACTAGAAAACGGTATTGCTTTTGAACAACAAAATAATGATAAGCCCCGAGCGATTCAATCGTTTTCGGGGTTTTCGTCTATCAGGGGAATTTCCCCATATAAAAAGCTATTTTCTCTGTGCAGTGTATTAGACCAATATTAATACTTGGAATGAATATCGTGTCTACGGGAGCAGTTTACGGGTACTTTTGCGAAATTTGAAATTTCTACCGTAAATTTAATTGGAGCTTACGGGTACTTTTGACGAAATTGAAAATCTTACCTTAAATTGGATCGGTGTTTACGGTTACTTTTGGCAAAGTTGGCAATTTTGCCGTAAATTCAAGTCGTTTTCGCAATGAATTTACGGGCATTTTAGTCGATTTCGAAAAATCTACCGTAAATATGACCAAAATTTACGGGTATTTTAGCTAATTTCGAAAATTCTACCGTAAATAGTGCTGAATTTTACGGGTCAAATGTTAAAAATTGGGAAATTACACGTAAACATTAAATAAACAGAGATTTAATAACTTGTAAATAAAGAGATGGAGACTGATATAGTAAAAAAGGTGAATTTATGCTAAATTTAAAAACGTTATTAGAGAAAGAACAGAAACACCTTGAAAAAATAATAGAAAAAACTGAAAATCGGCTTATAGATGTACCCGAGGGAGGAATCAATATATCTAAAAGCCATAATTCTACGCAGTTTTTTTATTATCAAATAGGATGCAGCAAATTTAAGAGAACATACATTAACAAAGAAAATGAAGAGCTTATTACAGATTTAATACAAAAGGCATATAACCAGACAGTTCTTAGAAAAGCAATGATACGAATGAAAAAGATAAAAAGCCTTATAAAAGATTATGATAAGGGTGAAATCGAAAGCATATATTTAAATCAGCATCCGGAGAGACAGAAGAGAATTGAACCAATAGAGAAACCATGGTCATTATATGTTGATGAATGGAAGTCTCAAACTTATCAAGGCAAAGAATTCCTTGAAACGACAAAATACATCTTGACAGACAATGGCGAAAAAGTTCGATCAAAATCCGAAAAAATTATTGCAGATTACCTGTTTAGAAAAGGCATTGCATATAAATATGAATGTCCGCTTTATCTGAAAGGAATGGGAACAATATATCCTGATTTTACATTATTATCACCTGCAACACGTAAAGAGATATATTGGGAACACTGTGGATTGATGGATAACTCCAATTATGCATTTTCTGCGATAAAAAGAATAAATATATATCAGAAAAATCATATATTCCCTGGCGATGGACTTATCTTGACATTCGAGACAGATAAAATAGTATTGGAGTCAGAGATCATTGAAAAAATTGTTGATAAATATCTGAAATAAACTTTATAAAAATCCTAATACATATCATATGTTATTTAAGTAATAAAATAATTGCAATATAATATAATCAATACACTTTGTACAAAATTTAATACAAAATATTCCTTATTCCCTTGACAATATATTTGATGAGGTAGTATAATTATCGCATAGTAAAAAATACATTTGCTTTCTGGAGATTAGCACCAGAATATGAGGGGAAACAGGTTAGAATCCTGTGCGGTCCCGCCACTGTGAGTTGCATCTTGAGCAACGAGCCAGGCTACCTCGGCAAATCGGATTAGAGCGATGGACTCACATATATCATAGTAAGATTTTGTCGGTTGCGCTCTGTTCGCAACTTTTTTATTTTATATTGATTAGATTTTCTAATTCAATCAATTATTCACTAAATTGCAATTAACTAATGGGTTAGTTTCTTTAATCTTCTTTTGTGGGTCAGGCGTAATGGCTATGACCCACCTTTCATTTGTTTAACTCTAGTTGTGACTTCTTAGCATATTCCTAGCTACATAACTAATTTTTAATTATATAGCCTATTATTGATTGCATTGCCCATTCTTAGCCTATCATTAACGTCATTGCACATTCCTAACCTAATTTTAAATTCATTCCCAATTCCTAACTTTACTAATTCTACATGCAATTTCCTCCCCCTTTTCGCCTGCAAGCTGTCAACCCACAAGCAAATGCCACAATTCATGGCAAGTCGATGCATCCGCATAAAACAACCTCGCCTGCAAGCTGTCAACCCACCAGCAAATGCCACAATTCATGGCAAGTCGATATGCCTGCATAAAACAACTATTTTGTTGTTAAATATACTGGGGGGGGGTAGAGAATATCATGAATTTTTATGAATTTTCTTGAAATTGCAAACTCCTTGGACAAAAAGTGATATAATTTTAAAAAATAATAGGTTTGATTTTTTGTATAATTGTGTACAATATATTCGTATTACATTTACAAAAATTAGCAAGCAATCTATGGGAGGATTTTGTGATGGATCAATTGGAATTGATGAAAAAGGCTATAGATGCCAAGAAAGCGAAGAATGCGGAGAGGCAGCCTCGCTATGGTATGAGAAAGCTTTCGGTGGGATTTGTTTCTTGTTTGATAGGAACTTTAATTTTTACACCGGGAATGGGAGTTGTGCCTTCTCAGTCTTTTGCCGCTACGACCGTTAATAAGACCGTATCGGAGCAGAGGGTGCAAGCTGATGCAGACGGCTTAGCTACAAAAGAGAAGACTAAGCTAGCTACACTAAGCGAAAGAGAAAAGAATGCTACGGGAACAAATCAGGAAGTTAGTGTTTTGGAGGCAGTAGATAAGTCACAGTCAGGCGCTGGAGAGCAGGCAAGCAATCAGAGTAAGGCTGGGACAGAAGCGGCAATAGGAAGCGGAGAGGTGTCGGAGCTTCTAGCTAAAGCGAGGAAGGCGATAGGCACAAAGAATGTACTTCGCGGTCCACAGGCTCCTGCATCAAATGGCAATTTGCCAGCAAATATCGTTGATAAAATTAACTGGGATAAGAATATGAATATGGCAGATTCTTATTTCCCATTCAATCAGGAGGTTGGAATTACTCCTAATCAAAGACCCGTTAGAGTTACGACATCTGACCCTATAAATATGTGGGATGTTAACTACATGGGTTGGTTTGTTGATGCTGAGGGCAGAACTAATTTAAGGCTTACATACAACGAGAACTCGGTAGTTATATCTGCGGTCTGGAAGACTGCTTTGTTTAAGTTTGATCCAGAGCTTTTTAATGCGGTTGACTGGGATAAGTCCTATGCGACCATTACCGATAATGGGGAAGTAAAGGTTAAGTTTACGGATTCAAATCAGGCAAATGCCAAGAGACTTGATGTAAAGGAAGCTATTAAGACAAGAACTAACCAGAAAAATAATGTGCCTATCAATTTGGTTTTGAAGGACGGCGTTACTCTTGATAGTCTGCCAAAGAAGAATCTGATGATACAGATGCGTCTACTTGATAAGAATTTTGAGAGGTTATACGCATTTGCACCTAAGGGAACTTCCGTAGATTATTCCACATATACAAAGTCAACTATAATTCCTATGAAGTCAGATATCGATAGCTACTTTATGAGGGGAAATAGACCGAATGGCAATTTGTTCGTTGAACAGAGGGCTTTCATGTCTGAGTTTATCGCTAACCCAGCTAGATATGATGATTCATCCGATATAGGTGTTATAAGGACGGAATATCAGAGGGCGCATGAAAATAAAGCGAAAGCCAATACATATGAGGGTAAACCTATCGGTTTTGTACAGGTTTTCGATGCTGAACTTGTGCAGTTCCTGAAGGAGGATTCACAAGGAAATATCGCGTTTACAAGCCTTTTGAACAGAGATAGGACAGAACGTAAAGGAAACGCTAGCTACCCATACAACCAATATGGGATTAAGAAAAGTCAGATTAATTATACTCCAGACGGCAAATTAGCATATATTGTTTTGGCTGAAAATAATTTTGAAGCCAACGGTGTTAATGTTGTCAGAGTAGAAAACCTGGACGGCTCGGTTTACGAGGGTGTGGGTGGATTTACATGTATTGACTATAATGTGGATAAGACAAAACTGAGAGAAGCCTTCGAAACGCCAGGAACAGAGACAAATCAGGTCAGATTTGGAACCATGAGCGGCTGGATAGATGCAAATCCTAAGGGCTGGTCTACATTTAAAATTGACTTTGACAAAGAGTTGAAAATTCATGAGGGAGAGAGCTTTATCATCGATACCGGAGCTAAGCCTGAGGGCGGAACTATTGCATTTCAGGTTGGTGCAGAAAACTCGCTGCTTAGAAAGATGGTAGGAAATTACATGGCAGCAAGAAGTATAGGCGCAAAGGATGGTATTGACAAAATTGAAGAACTCGGAGACGGTCTCTACGAAATACATCTCAGAGAGGGTGCTACGATAAAGAGGGGCGATGCTGTAAGATTGTTCATGCCGGATACTGAAAATCACGACAAAAAAGTTTTCTTTATGGGGATAGCCAATGCGACCAAGGTAAATGAGGGTGGCGCTACTCTTAGCGTAAATAAAGATAGAAATATTGACCTTCACCTAGCATACAAGGCAGACAAGTGCGAATTTATCTATACTCCTGCTGGAAGTACAGAGACTAAAACGGTTTCTTTCACCAAGGGAGTAACTTGGAAAAATGATGCACCAAGGGATCTGATTAAAGGCATACCAAATACGGCTATACTTGCAACTGGAGGCAACTATGTAATAGACGCCACTAAGCTTGAACCGGGACAACCTGTTATTGCCAAGGCATATGCAGGAGATAAGGTTTATGAATCTCAGATTAGCTATGTGCCTCTGGAAAAGGGTGAGAAATATACTAGAATGGCAATAGCAGATAATACGGACACCCTGTCTTCTATAGTTGTCGGCAAGTCGATGTATGTACCTTATCAGGACATATTCACTAATGATTATGCTGACGGCCGAGGTGAAATATATGAGGATAGCAAGCTTCTTCCTGAGAGTGAAGAAAAGTTCATGACTGATACTACAAGCCTTGAAGGCTATTCAAAGTATGATTCAGGAATTATTAGGGCAAGGTATATAACGGAAAAAGGAACTACACTCGTTGGAAAGACAACTGCTGAGGGAAATGAATATAATGATGATGGTGATCTTGTCAAGTCTGCCGAGAAGGAAGTTTCAGTTGACGGCAAGAAGTATACAGCATTTGAATATAACCTCAGCTTAAAGGACTTCAGCGAACTTAAGTCCGGTGAGGGAAACCCAATCAAGCTGCTAAAGGATATGAGATTTATATTCAATTCGTCCGACGGGTCATCACTGCCTTCAGACTGGATTTCTCAAAGAGTGAAGACGAGAGTACTTTTCAATGCAACTCTAGGCACCCTAGATAACGGCAAAGATAAGTCCGTAAAGGTTGTCCCTGATAATGTTAAATATTACGGCGAAGAGGGATATACTCCTAACGGATTTGTCGGTGCTACTGCAAATGTCAACACAGGCGATAAGTTTGAAAAGAATCCTACAGCACCAGCAGGAAAGACCTTCCTCGGCTGGGTAACTGAAAGCGGGCTTGATAAGCTCAAAGGTCAAACTACTCGCTCAGTGCCTACCGGATATACAGAAGACGACTTCGTAACGACATCTGAGAAATTTAATGCCTTAACTAAGGACACGGACGTTTTCACCGAGAATACGCCAGTTACATCGCATCAGGTTGTATATGCGGTTTACACGGCAGAAAAGATTATAACCTTTGATGCTAATGGCGGAAAGTTTGAGGGTGACAAAACTCAAATAACCGACGATATTTCTGACGGGGTTAATGAGCCGAAAGCTCCAACAAAAGAGGGTAAGGTCTTCAAGGGCTGGGC
>JAQYRL010000043.1 GCA_028725765.1 Clostridiales bacterium | reverse complement strand
AAATTTAATTTGAACTAAATTTCACATTCATATCTTTTGAGGCTTCCTTTTGGAGGTCTTTTTAGGTTGCGTATTTTTACCTGAATCAACTATTCTAGTTTCTCATGAAATTTACCTTGACTTTTCATAGCTGGTCTCCTTTCTTTTCGAAAAAAATAAAAAAATTGGCAAAAGTACACACCTATCCATCAGGTATATATTCTTGCCAACTATAAAAATCTACACTACAAAAAGACAGTTTTATAAGTCTGTCTGTCTGTCTGTCTGTCTGTCTGTCTGTCTGTCTAGCGATTGTCCTACATTTATCATAATTAGTCTACTCTCATAATATATTTGAACATTATCTGCATTATATCACAAAATATGATAGCTTAAAAGTCTAACTGAATATTATATATAAAAAAATACCCGAACAGCTATGAAGTGTTCGGATACGTCGAGTTTGGTAGGGCATGAGGGACTCGAACCCCCAACCAACGGATTCGAAGACCGCTACTCTATCCAGTTGAGCTAATACCCCTTACCGTTCAACAATAATTATAACCTCAAAAGAAGTTAAGGTCAAACAAAATATTTTGTTGTCTATGTCGAACGTCTAGTATTGTCCATGTCGCTAACCCTAAATGTCAAACGCCTAAATTTCACACGAACAATAAATGCAGTTCTAAACTATTTCTTTAAAAATCTATCTACCATTATTCTGCAAGCATCATCATTCTTATCACAGAGCACAAAACTCCTCCCTAAACTCTTGCAAACCGCCCCAAGGGTGCCAGAACCGGCAAAGAAATCTCCGCATAGGTCGCCCACATCTGTTGAAGCTAGAACCATTCTTCTAATAAGCTCCTCAGGCTTTTGAGTTGCATATCCTGTACGCTCGCCCGATGTTCTGCCCACCATAGAAATTTCCCAAATATCACGCATATTTACAAGTGTATGCCAACCATTCTCGTCCTCATACTCCCGAACACCTTTAAAATTATATGGCAGTGCTCCCCTGTTGTATGACTTCTCTTTTTGAGGATTAAATTTATATTCTTTTGTTTTAGAATACAACAAAATAGTGTCATGCTTCCTTGCAAATCTCCTGCCACTCGCACCGCCTGACCTATATCCCCATACTATCTCATTCACCATATTTTTCATGCCGAAAATTTCATCCATTATAATTTTAACATAATGTACTGCTCTGTAGTCGAGATGAATCCAGATTAAACCGTCATCTGAGAGCAATTTTCTTGCAGCAAATATCCTTTCCGTTAGCATCTCAAGATATTCACAAAGGCCATTATTCCATATATCAATATATGCTAAGTCCTTTGATCCATCGGGCTTGCGAGAAAAATATTTTGCACCTGAATAAAACGGTGGATCCATGTAAATCATTTGAAATTTTCGATTTTTTTCAAAATTATCTGCGTGCTGAATGTGATTTAGATTATCTGTCTTTATGTGATTTAGATTATCTGTCTTAATATGATTTAGATTATCTAGGTGTTTAATGAGTTTTAAATTATCAGCACAGTAAATTCGCCCACTGTATTGAGATTTATCGCCAAAATACTCACTCCAATACGGTATACATTCAAAAACTCCACGGCGGTCATATTCGCCGTGAAGCTTGAGATTTTCAATTAAATTATGAATTTCATTTAAATCTTTAAAAGACATTTATCTGCTACCCTTATCATATGGCTGTGCTACAGCAGCAGGAGCACTTGATTTCTTAGAACTCAATGCAAGAACAATAAGCGTTGCAACAAAAGGTATTGCCTTGTAAAATTCACTTGTAACTGGCAGATTATCGAGGAATGGAATCAAATTATATGCCGCTGCAATCGTTTTCATAAATCCAAAGAAGGCAGCTGCAAGCGCAATTCTTACAGGCTTCCACTGTCCGAATATCATTACTGCCAAAGCTAAGAATCCATATCCTGCAACATTAGAGTCAAAGTTTGTAGAAGTCGGAATGATGAAAACCAGTCCACCCAGACCACCAAGTACACCAGAAATGAAAACTCCGGCATATCTCATCTTATATACGTTAATTCCAACAGAGTCAGCAGCCTGAGGGTGTTCACCACAGGCACGAAGTCTCAGCCCGAAACGTGTTTTGTATATCACAACTACTGCTATAATCAAAATGATTATTCCAATCAATGTTGTTATATATGTGTTTTGGAAGAACATTTTTCCTATTATTGGAATATCTCCGAGAACTGGAACCTTCATAACCCTAAATGTGTTGTTAAACTGAATCTGCTGAACGCCGAGATCCTGCACCGTTCTTGCGGCAAATACGCAAAATGCGGGCGCAAACATATTCAGCGCAGTTCCACCTATGATCTGGTCAGCCTTCATATTAATAGCAGAGTATGCAAGGAGCAAAGAAAATATTCCGCCTGTCAAGGCTGCAATCACGCAAGCAATCAGCAATAAGCCTGTCCCACTCATGCTGTCCTGCATGTTATTGATAAACAAAATACTGGTGAAGGCTCCCATTATCATCGTTCCATCAAGCGCGATATTGGTTACTCCTCCCCTCTCAGTGAACATCCCTCCAAGAGCAACTATAAGGAGTGGTATCGAGAAAAACATCGTCTGTTGGACAATCAGATATACTACATTCATTATTTTTGCCCTCCCTGTGTCTCTGCATTATCAATATTATTTGCTATTTTATCGTTAGCAATGCCAGCATCATCAAACTTATTAGCAATTCCAGTATCATCAGTCTTATTAAATTTCTTAATCAGCGTCGGCATGAATTTTCTAAACAAAAGCGAAAATGCACTGAAGTAGATTATGCATGCAACGATAATTTCTATAACCTCAGGCATGTAGTTCAAACTTTGTAAATAAGTCCCACCTTGGTCTAGGTAACCGATAAATATCGACGAGAAAATAATTCCTATAGGATTCGACAATCCGAGGAGTGCAACCGAAATTCCATTAAATCCGTCTACTGCAAGCTCATCGACAATGGCAATATGTCTAGCCGATGGACCGCTTAGGAATACAAGAGCTCCTCCAATGCCTGCAAGAGCACCTGCGATTATCATGGACATAATAATCTGTTTTTTTGAATTTATGCCAGCATATTTGCCGGCGTCTTTGTTGTGTCCGACAGCCATTAGCTCATAGCCGAAAATTGTTTTGTAGAAAACGATATATACTATTATGGCTATTACAACAGCAATTATAAATCCCCCGTTAAGCGATGACGTCTCCTTGTATGCACCAAACTGGTTGTAAAAAATATCATCAAGACCCCACTTTGGAATTTCTGCGGTTTTTGCGACATCCATAGATAGGTTTCTATTGGCATCATACGCATAATGACTTATCACGTAATTTGCAGTATACATACCAATATAATTCATCATTATCGTAGCTATAACTTCGTGAACATTAAAAAATGCCTTGAGTAGCCCTGGCAAAGCACCCCACAGACCTCCTACAAGAGCTGCGCACAAAATAGCCACAATCCAGTGAACGCTTCCAAGGCTCGTCCAATATACGCCAACATATATTGCGGTAGCACCACCAATTATGAATTGTCCAGATGCACCGATGTTGAACAACCCAGTTTTAAATGCACAACCGACAGAAAGTCCAGTCATAATAAGCGGTGTAGCATAGTAAAGAACCTGCCCAAAGCCTTGACCGCCTCCCATGAATCCACCGCCGAGGATTGTCAAAAACCCTTGTACAGCATTATCAGGATTCGCAATAATCAGAATCAAAAATCCGAACAAAAGTCCGATAATAATTGCAATAATAGATGAGACTGCTTTGTTAAATCCCTCTCCAGAGAGTACCCTCAAAATTCTGTTATTATTCATAGGCCACCTCATCTCTCTTTGAACCTGCCATGTACAGACCTAACTGGTTGATGTCCGCATTCTTCGGATCGATATCTGCTACCAGCTCTCCCTCGTAGATAACCAGAATCCTATCGCTAACCTTGAGAACTTCATCTAGCTCAAGAGAAATAAGCAAAACAGCTTTTCCGTTATCTCGTTGTGCGATCAATTGGTTATGTATATACTCAATAGCTCCGACATCAAGTCCTCTCGTCGGCTGGACAGCAATTAGAAGCTCAGGGTCATCCCCAATTTCACGGGCAATTATTGCTTTTTGCTGATTCCCACCAGACATGCTTCTAGCAACCGTCTTGGTACCCTGCCCTGATCTAACGTCGTATTGCTTAATCAAATGCTGAGCGTAATCCTCTACTTTTTTGAAATTGATAAATCCAAGTCTTTGGAAGCCTTGTTTAAAATATGATTTCAAAACAAGGTTCTGTGCCAAAGTATAGTCGAGTACAAGCCCATACTTATGCCTATCTTCAGGTATATGTGCAAGGCCTGCAAGATTTCTCTTCCTAATTGATTCCTGAGTTATATCCTTGCCGCATAGAGTAATTTTACCTTCGTTTAGGGGTGTAAGTCCCGTTAAGCCATAAACTAGCTCTGACTGTCCGTTTCCATCTATTCCTGCGATGCAGACAATTTCTCCTTCTCTGACCTTGAAACTAACGTTATTTACTGCCTTCTTACCCGAAACTTTTTTATCTATAGAAATATGGTTGACATCGAGTACAACTTTCCCTGGGTTACAAGGCTTTTTTTCAACCGTGAAGTTTATCTTACGGCCAACCATCATTTCGGATAGCTCTTCCTTTGTTGTATCAGGCACACTTACAGTTCCTATGTATTTTCCCTTTCTAAGAACCGTGCACCTATCCGCGACCTGTTTAATTTCGTCAAGTTTATGAGTGATGAACAAAATAGATTTGCCCTCTGCCGTGAGATTTTTCATAATTTTCATAAGCTCTTGAATTTCCTGAGGTGTAAGCACGGCAGTCGGCTCATCGAATATCAAAACCTCATTTTCTCTAAAGAGCATCTTGAGAATTTCAACCCTCTGCTGCATACCAACTGTTATGTCCTCAATAAGAGCATCAGGATCCACAAATAGTCCGTATTTCTCAGATAGCTCGACAACTCTCTTTCTGGCATCCGAAAGCTTTAATATGCCATTCTTCGTCTCTTCAGCTCCCAATATAATATTTTGTAGAACCGTAAAATTTTGGACCAACTTAAAATGCTGATGCACCATGCCGATTCCAAGACTGTTGGCGTCATTAGGGTCCTTGATTGTAACTTCTTTTCCATTTTTTCTGATTACACCTTTTTCAGGCGTGTACATTCCAAAAAGTACGCTCATAAGCGTAGACTTTCCAGCGCCGTTTTCACCCAGTAGTGCATGAATCTCGCCACGGGCAAGCTTGAGCGTAATATCGTCATTCGCTATTATACCCGGAAACTCCTTGGTGATATTGAGCATTTCGATAATATTATCCATAATAATCCTCTCAAATCATTCTATTTATCTAATTATATAATTTTTTATTAACTTTTGCAAAATAAAAAATATCCGCCAGAGCAAACTTTACGTCCTGCTCAGGCGAATACTAAAAAATCATTATATTTTAATTATATTTTAATTTGATTTATTTTTATTCTTATTTAGAATCCTATTGACAATTAAAAGAGAAAATATTATAGCTGCAAAATATAATATATTAGTTGAATCGTTGTCACCTGTTTCTGGAATTTTAGGCTCAGGTGGAGTCTTGGGTTCAGGTGGCTTCGGTGGTTCAGGTGGCTTCTTCTGATTTTCGAGTAAAAATTCATATTGAGCTTCTTCTGTAGCTTCCAAAGTTTTAAGGTTAGCCTCATATCCCTCAGGTACATTCACCTCTTCAACAGTATATGAAAAATCCACTTCTTTTCCTTCTAAGATTCCTTTCGAAGGAAGGTTTTCGAAAACATGAGTCCAATTATTTTCATCATTGAGTTTGATAGTTTCCAAATCATATTTTCCACCATCGGAATCTTGTCTTATGAGTTTTACGTTGACTTCCTTAGGTACGTCTTTGGTTAATTCCTGCCCGTCTTCATCTTTCCATGCTTTAGTCACCTTAACATTAACTTCGAGATTTTCCTGTCCAAAATCTATATCCGTATTTGTGGCAATAGCACCACCGCGTTCTTTTGCAATATTGCCAATAAAAATTATCTTTGAGTATTTCTTATGATTTTCATATCCTTCATCACCCAGCATTTTGCCGTAAAGTCCAAACGATGTTGAACGATCTGTATATTTATCTGGTGTTAAAGGTAAATCTCCATCTTTATATAATGCACCTGGCTCATCAGCATACCAATCCA
Organism: Clostridiales bacterium; assembly: GCA_028725765.1. Taxonomy (GTDB): domain Bacteria; phylum Bacillota; class Clostridia; order Peptostreptococcales; family Anaerovoracaceae; genus S5-A14a. Next base: position 16,746 of record JAQYRL010000043.1, on the reverse strand, counting down.
CCTTGTTTCCCAGAAAAGTTCGATCTTGAACACTTACCTTATGATAATTCGGATTGTTATGCTCTGCTATACTACGATATATAGTATCAGAACCCTCGAACCTTACATCAGTACCACTTATCTTATATGCAGTTTTTTCCCTTTGATCAAGTATATTACCGATTATTGCTGCGCCGAAAGTAGAATGATTCCTTACACGAGCCGTAGGACACGCCCATATTCCTGCACCTGTAGGAGCTTTATTCCCTGTCATAAGTACATTATCCATAACTAGGAAAGGTTGATTATGAGGTGAAAGATCAAGTCCGCCACCAGAGTACCCAGATTCATTATATGAGAACATTCCAGATTTTATCGCAAGCTTATCACTACTTTTTTCCATCTGGCAAAATACACCACCACCAAATAACTGTGCTTTATTTTTTGAAATAATATTATCCTCCAGGGTAACATCTTCGCATCCATGAGTATTTAATGTTCCACCCAAAGATATCCCGCCTCCACAACTATAATAAATTCCAGAGCTATACTCATTTTTTGCAAAAGCTTCGTTACCTATAATCTCATTTCCTTTTATTAAATATTTCCCTGGACCACTCAGTGAAATGGCTCCTCCAAAAGATGCTCTTATAACTTGTCCCAAAGCCTCTGCCCGATTATTGGTGAATTTATTATTTTTAATATTTATTTCAGAACCTTCAGCATCTTTATTGCCTATAGATATTTTTAAAGCACCTCCGTTTTCACTTGCTCTATTGTCATGAAAGTTACAGTTATTAATATTAAGAGTAATATTCTTATTTGATTCTAAGAAAAGAATAGATCCTGATACATTGGTCTTTACGTTAAAAGCTTCAACATTATTCATATCTATGTTTGAATTTTTAGCATAGATTAAGCTCGAAGTATATCCATCCCCATCGCCATCTCTCGACGTTACCTTACCATTTTTCAAGGTGAAAGCACCCTGAGCATCTGGATTTGATGTAGAAACTGATATTATCCTTGAATATGATTTATCTTGAGCTATAATCATTGTTTTGCCATTAAGGTCAAGCGTCAACTTCTTTTCAGCAGGAATAGTTATATTTTCCGTTAATAGAATTTCATCTGCAACCGCAGTCAAAATATCTCCCTCTTGTGCCGCTTCTACTGCACTCTTGAGATCTGGATATTCAGTGTCTCCTATTTTTATAACTGTTGGACCTCCTGATACGGCCTCGGGATCATCAGATTTAGAAATTTCTAAATCATTTGTATCTTGCTCGGATTCATCATTTATAAGTTCCGAAGAATCTGCCTCATCTTCGGCATTCTCAATTGCCTTATCTGTCCCCTCAGTCTCATTTAAATCCACTTTGTGATCAATTATTTCATTTTCTGTTTTTTGATCAGCCCCCCCCGGTACTTCCTCAGCTGATGCTGAAAGGTATGTGCCAAACTGCAAGATACTTGCAAACGCAAACATCATAGCAATAATTATTACAATCGGCTTTCTTTTCATATTTTCTCCTTCAATTAATTGAAAAACAATCAAAATTTACAATTAAATTTAATATTATTCTACTTTTGTTACATTGAGCATATATCGTATATAATTATATCTTACTATACCGATTATATCGTTTCTTACACGTTTTTTAAAGATAAAATATTCGCCAGAGCAAGCTTTTCGTCCTGCCCGGGCGAATACTAAAGAACCATAAAATTATTAAACTTGAATCTTATATGATTATAATCTATTTCTCATCGCCATTTTTGATAGCGGCCTGTGCGGCAGAAAGTCTAGCGATAGGCACCCTGAATGGTGAGCAGCTTACATAGCTAAGTCCAACCCTGTGACAAAATTCGATTGACTTAGGGTTTCCGCCGTGTTCGCCACAGATACCAAGCTTGATATTAGGTCTAGTCTTCTTACCAAGCTCAACTGCCAACTTAACTAGACTGCCGACGCCCTTTTGGTCTAATGACTGGAATGGGTCTTCTGGAAGGACCTTCTTTTCAACATATTCCTTGATCAAATCACCAGTATCATCTCTAGAGAATCCATATGTCAACTGTGTAAGGTCATTTGTTCCGAATGAGAAGAATTCTGCCTCTTCAGCAATCTCATCAGCTGTTATAGCAGCTCTTGGCATTTCAATCATGGTACCTACCATGTATTTCATTTCGATGCCAGCTTCCTTAATAATTCTGTCAGCAGTTTCAACGATAGTGGCTTTTACATTTGCTGTTTCAGCCTTGTCGATTACAAGCGGAATCATGATTTCAGGTACTATGTTAATGTTCTTTTCCTTAGAAACTTCTATTGCAGCTCTTATTATAGCTTCTGTCTGCATTTCAGCAATCTCAGGGAATGAAACTGCAAGTCTACATCCACGGTGCCCTAGCATAGGGTTGAACTCATGGAGCTCGGCTGCTTTGTGCGATAGTTTCTCATAAGAAATACCAGTCTGCTCAGCAAGTTCTCTTGTTTCCTTCTCTGTATGAGGTAGGAACTCGTGTAGAGGTGGGTCAAGCAATCTAATTGTAACTGGTCTTTCTTCCATAACCTCGTAGATTCCCTTAAAGTCGCCCTTCTGATAAGGTAGAAGTTTTGCAAGAGCAGTTCTTCTCTCTTCTTCAGTCTCAGCCAGAATCATTTGACGGATTGCAGGAATTCTCTCCTCTTCAAAGAACATGTGCTCAGTTCTGCAAAGTCCAATTCCTTCTGCACCGAATTCCAAAGCCTGTTTAGCATCTCTAGGGTTATCCGCATTCGCACGAACTCTCATCCTTCTAATCTGGTCAGCCCACTTCATTATAGTTTCGAAGTCGCCCTTTAGTTCAGGAGTAACAGTGTCAACTTCGCCTTCATATACAACACCTGTAGACCCGTTGATAGAAATAAATTCACCTTCCTTATACGTCTTACCTTGGACAGTCATCTTGAGATTCTCTTCATCAACATTGATTCCTGAGCAACCAGCAACACAGCATTTACCCATACCACGAGCAACTACTGCAGCATGTGAAGTCATACCGCCACGTGCTGTCAGTATTCCCTGTGCAACTACCATTCCAGCAAGATCCTCAGGAGAAGTTTCCTGACGAACCAGAACAACTTTTTCACCATTATTAGCAGCCTCAACTGCGTCTGCTGCATGGAAGTAAATCTTACCGCAAGCAGCTCCAGGAGATGCAGGAAGTCCCTTAGCTATATCTTTTGCATTCTTCTCAGCATCAGGGTCAAACGTAGGGTGTAAAAGCTGATCTATCTGAGCAGGTTCTATCCTTGAAACCGCATCTCTCTCATCAATTAACCCTTCTTCAACCATGTCAACGGCAATCTTTACGGCTGCTGCAGCAGTCCTCTTACCATTTCTTGTCTGAAGCATGAAGAGTTTGTTATTTTCAACTGTAAATTCCATGTCCTGCATGTCTTTGTAATGCTTTTCAAGAATTTGGGCAATCCTCTCAAATTCCTTATAAACATCTGGGAACGCGTCTGCCATTTCAGCTATAGGCTTTGGAGTTCTGATACCTGCAACAACGTCCTCACCCTGTGCATTAACAAGAAACTCACCAAAAATTTCCTTATTACCATCAACTGCAGAACGAGTAAATGCAACACCTGTACCAGATGTATCTCCCATGTTTCCAAATACCATGGACTGAACGTTTACAGCAGTACCAAGATCATCGCTTATATCATTTAACTTTCTGTACAAAATAGCTCTCTCAGTATTCCATGATCTGAATACTGCCTTTACGGCTTCGAGAAGCTGTTCTTCAGGTTTCTGTGGGAAGTCTTTTCCAAGTTCTTCCTTATATATTTTCTTGAAGCCTACGATTACGTCTTTAAGATCTTCAGCCTTCAAATCGACATCGAATTCAGCACCTACGACAGCTTTTTTGTCGTCAAATACTTTGTCGAACTTAGACTTAGGAATTTCCATAACTACATCAGAGAACATCTGAATAAATCTTCTATAGCTATCGTATGCAAATCTCTGATTATCTGTAAGTTTAGCCAAACCTTCAACTGTCTCGTCATTTAATCCAAGATTCAGAATTGTGTCCATCATACCTGGCATAGAGATTACTGCTCCTGATCTTACTGATACCAAAAGCGGATTCTTCGCATCTCCTAGGTTTTTCCCTGTAACTTGCTCAAGTTCTTTAAGTTTTTCTTTAATTTCATCAACAATTTCAGGGGAGATTTCTTTATCTTCAGCATAGTATCTATTACATGCCTCCGTAGATACTGTAAATCCAAAAGGCACAGGAAGACCTATTTTGGTCATTTCCGCAAGGTTTGCACCCTTACCGCCAAGGATATCTCTCATCTCCTTTGAACCTTCGTTAAATGAATAAACAAATTTCGCCATCTCTTATTTCTCCTTTAAAATTTTAGTTTTTCATTTATATATTGTTTCACCTGGTCCTTTGGTATTCTAACCTGTTCCATGGTGTCACGATCTCTAATAGTAACACTGTTATCTTCAGCTGAATCGAAATCTACACAGATACAGAATGGTGTGCCAATTTCATCCTCTCTCCTGTATCTCTTGCCTATTGAACCAGCTTCATCATAGTCTATCATAAATTCCTTTGATAGCTCAGCATAGAGTTCTGTCGCTTCTTCGCTCTGCTTCTTTGAAAGCGGCAAAACAGCTGCCTTGAAAGGTGCGAGAGCAGGATGTAGTTTCAGAAGTGTTCTGACATCCTTCTTTCCCTTCCCGTCTACTAGTTCTTCTTCGCAATATGCGTCCGCTAGGAATGCAAGTGCAACCCTGTCCGCTCCAAGTGAAGGCTCTATGCAATATGGTATATATCTTCTTGACGGGTCATCCTTAGGGAGCGAAGTATCTGCATCAGGGTCAACATAAACCATCGATTCTCCAGATACTTCCTGGTGAGATCTCAGGTCAAAGTCAGTTCTGTTTGCAATCCCCCAAAGTTCGCCCCATCCAAACGGGAACTTGTATTCAATATCAGTAGTCCCTTTGCTGTAATGGGAAAGTTCCTCCGGCGAGTGATCCCTCATTCTTGTCTTTTCAGGATTCATCCCTAGGTCTTTGAGCCACTTTACACAATACTCTTTCCAGTATTCAAACCATTCCATATCGGTCCCTGGTTTACAGAAGAATTCCAGCTCCATCTGCTCAAATTCTCTTGTTCTAAATGTGAAGTTTCCTGGTGTAATCTCATTTCTAAAAGATTTTCCCACTTGAGCAATTCCAAACGGTATTTTCTTTCTTGAAGCCCTCTGCACATTCTTGAAATTAACAAAAATACCCTGTGCAGTTTCAGGTCTTAAATAAAGCTGAGATGAACTCTCCTCGGTAACACCCTGAAATGTTTTGAACATCAAGTTAAATTGCCTTATTGAAGTAAAATCATTCTTTCCGCAATCAGGACAAGAAATCCCATTTTCAGAAATATAATCTTCCATCTGCTTGTTTGTCCATCCATCCACAACTTCTTCAGGAAGACCCTTAGAACTCATATAATCTTCTATAAGTTTGTCAGCTCTGAATCTTGATTTGCAACCTTTGCAATCAATAAGCGGGTCTGAAAAACCCCCAACATGTCCAGAAGCCACCCATGTCTGTGGATTCATCAAGATAGCTGCATCAAGACCAACATTGTATGGGCTTTCCTGCACAAATCTCTTCCACCATGCCTTCTTAACATTGTTTTTAAATTCTACACCAAGTGGGCCATAATCCCATGTATTTGCAAGGCCACCATAAATTTCAGAGCCTGGAAAAACATACCCTCGTCCTTTAGCCAGGGCAACTAACTTATCCATTGTCACTTCGCTACACATATTAGTTACTTATCCAATTCCTTTTCAATATCATCCAGTTTGTCGTTTAGAGCATCAATAGCATCCTTAGCTTTTGTCTTAGCTGAATCTACTACGTCATCTGCGTCTTCCTTTACTTTTTCAGTTTCTTCAGCTGCCTTATCTTTAAGTTCTTCCCATTCAACTTCAAGATCAGATCCTCTATCAAGGATTTTATCTTTAATATCGGCTGCAAAGTCTCTCAGTCCATCATACATCTCTGAAATTGCAGGTGTTTTGTCCTTAATTTCATCAAAATATTCAGGTCCTCTATTCTTCGCTTCGTCAAACATTTCGCTTGCTTTGCCGTAATATCGTGTTCCCTTATCGTAGATTTTATCTGCCTTATCAGTAATATTAATCGACTTGCCATCATCTTTGACAACTTCTATCCTGCATCTTAATCCGAAAGCAGCAACAAGACCTGCAATCATACCCCAAGGTGCAACGACAGATCCTATAATACCAGCATTAACCGGGATGTTTAAGACAATTTGATCGTCTTTTTTGATTAAAATCTTAGTAGCATTTCCTTTTGCAACGATTTCTTTGAGTTTGCTAATAATATCCTTACTTTCAGCCTCATTATAATTAACGTTTTCACCATTGACAGAATCTTCAATGTATATTATAGCATCAACTACATTCCCTGCACTCTTCTCAAGTGCGTCCTTGGCTTCTCTGTATGACACTCCTGTTCTGTCCTTTACCAGTTCAATCTTTTCTAAAGTTATTTCCATAATTTTCTCCTTCAAATTCTCAGCATCATTTGCTGAAAAGACCGGCAGACAAACTGTCGCTCATCAGTTCGGCAATATCCATGTGATATGCCATATACTCTCTCAATATCCTCTGAATTTTAATCGCATCTTCACGCTTTACGGCTATATTTTTAAATCTGCGAAAAGGTGTCCTCTGAAAATATTTTACTGCCTCTATAATATCAAATTTCACATCATAAATCAATGAATCAACTTGATTTTGTCTACAAGCAGAGCACAAGACACCGCCCTTATTGACTGAAAAAAAGTTTAGATTTTCTTCAGTACCGCATGATACGCATGCATCAAGTTGTGGGAAGTAGCCCAATTTATCTAAAATTTTGATTTCATAGGCAAGCACCAATGTCTCATGTGACTTCTGTCTATCCTCCATGAGTTCAAGGAAGGTTTTTAACATCGTAAAAAGCCCCGGCATTGGCTGTTCTTCAGCTATAAGTTTAGCTGTCATCTCTAATACAAGGGATGCCGCGCCGTACTTATTAATATCTTCCCCAATTGCATAATAACTCTTAACAACATCAGCTGAATCAAGATTATAATATCCTCTATTTGAAAAAATTTTATAATCCCCAAGCGTGAAAGGACTTATCGCTAATTCTGATCGCCGCTTGCCACCAAATCCAAGCCTTGAAGCAACAGAGATCTTACCATATTTCTTTGTAAAAAGGCTTAGCATATTTACTCCGCCCGCAGCCCTAGTCCGCTTCAAAACAACAGCTTCGGTATGCAATAACATTTATATCAATCCTTATATCCAAAATTTGACAACATAAAGTCGCTGTCCCGCCAATTTTCCTTAACCTTAACCCACAGTTGCAGGAAAACCTTTGTGCCTATAAGAGCTTCTATATCCTCTCGTGCACTCTTACCTATTCCCTTAAGTTTCCGGCCTTGTTTACCTATTATTATACCTTTGTGGCTCTTTTTCTCACAGTAAATTACGGCACTGATTTTGGTTAGATTATTAAGTTCTTTGTAACTTTCAATTTCAACCGCAATCCCATGTGGAACTTCCTCGTTCAGAAATTCAAGAGCCTTTTCTCTTATAATCTCACTGACAATGAACTTTTCAGGATGGTCGGTTATCATGTCCTCTGGGAAATACATAGGTCCTGTCTTTGCCAATCCTTCAATCGAGCTCAGAAGCTCCGGAACACCTGCACCCTCTTTTGCCGAAATGCCTATTACCTGTTCAAAAATTCCCATATCCTCATACGCTGAAAAAGTCTCAGCCAGATCTGCTGGTTCCATAAGATCTATTTTGTTTATTACAAGAATTTTCGGCGTATTGACTTCCTTTAGCATATTTACGATATTCATATCGCCCGGGCCCTTGTCAATCCTGCTGTCTACCAAAAACAACAAAATATCGACCTCCGAAAAAGTTCGAATTGCTGCTTCAGTCATCGACTTACCGAGTTTGTTTTTGCCCTTATGAATGCCAGGGGTATCTAGAAAAATAAGCTGTGTTTTGTCATCTCCGTGATCTGATGTGTAAATTCCTCTTATGGTGTTCCTTGTTGTTTGAGGCTTGTTAGCAGTTATAGCTATCTTCTCACCAAGGAAGCTGTTCATAAGTGTTGATTTTCCAACATTTGGCCTGCCTACTATGCCTACAAAAGCTGATTTATTCATTTATTCTCCCACTATTCAAAACTCTCAACCTTAAATCCATTGAGAAGAATTTCACTGAGTGCTTTGTCCTCTAAATGGTCTTCATCACTACCTGTTATTACCCTTAGATTTGAAGCAAACTCATATAAAAACTGCCTACAAATTCCACACGGCCAAGCCTCTCCTCCATTACCACTTATAGCAATTTTCGAAAATTCTCTTACACCCTCAGAAACGGCCTTTGTACAAGCAGTTCTTTCAGCACAAATAGATGCTCCCAATGAGGAGTTTTCAACATTTACTCCTGTAAAAACCCTACCGTCTACAGAAAGCAATGCGGCTCCAACATGAAAGTTAGAAAACGGCGCATATGAATTCTTTTCAGCTTCGACGGCAATTCTAAAGAGTTCCTTATTTGAAATATCTTTATTTAGTTCGGACATATCTCCTCCTACTTCAAAAAACACTTTGCTTTATATTCTATATAATTTCTATTCAGACTAATAAATTTCAATTGCTCGGGCTAATAATTTTCAGTTGCTCTTTTATTTTAAAACCTTTTCAAGGATATCATCTTCTCTTTTTCTCATCTGGTGCCTCTCATCTTCATCCATGTGATCATATCCAAGGAGATGCAAAATACTGTGTACAAAAAGATATGTGAACTCCCTATTTTCTGAATGACCATATTCCTCAGCCTGCCTTTTACATACATCGGAACATATCACAACATCTCCCAGAAAAATCGGTCCTTCTTCTGGTACAGCCTCATCTGGCTCAAACTGCGGAAAACTCAATACATCCGTAACCTTGTCAATCCCTCTGTACTCTCTATTTAACTCCCGAATTTCCTCTTCGCTAACAAATGTTAGGCTAACTTCAACTCTATCTGCCGGAATTTCTTCCTGTACACATGCGATAATACAAGCTTCTTGCATAGTTTCATAAGCTGCATCATCCCAAAGGTTTTCAAAATCATAATCCCCTACTATCTTCATTCATTATTTCCCCATTCGCCATCTTTATTTTTTGCAAAATATTTGTCATACGCACTTATAATTCTCTTTACCATCTCGTGTCTTACAACGTCAACCTCGCTCAAATAGCAGAAATCGATGCCTTTAACATCTCTTAAAACTCTCCTTGCAACCTCAAGGCCCGACTTTCTATTTCGCGGCAAGTCAATCTGAGTAATGTCTCCGGTTATGACCATCTTCGAACCAAATCCCATCCTAGTCAAAAACATCTTCATCTGTTCCTGAGTAGTATTTTGAGCCTCATCGAGTATGATAAATGCATTGTCTAACGTACGGCCCCTCATATATGCAAGCGGTACTATTTCAATTGTTTCCTTCTCTTTTAGTCGCAAAACAGTCTCGCGTCCCAGAACATCATAGAGTGCATCATAAAGTGGCCTCAGATATGGATCGACCTTATCCTGCAAATCTCCCGGCAAAAATCCTAAGTTTTCTCCAGCCTCGACTGCCGGCCTTGTCAAAATTATTTTCTCAACTTCCTTGTTCTTGTAGGCAGTTACAGCCATAGCTACAGCTAAATAGGTTTTTCCAGTACCGGCAGGCCCTATGCCAAATACAACATCTCTACTTCTAATGCTGTTTACATAACTCTTTTGTCCCAAAGTCTTAGGTTTAATAGGTTTGCCTCTTGTAGTAAAACAAACTATGTTCTTGCTTATTCCGCTCTCTTTATAGGACATGCCTTTTTCTTTAAGTTGTATTATATATCCTATTTTCTGAGAATCGATTTTCTCTCCTGACTGAAGCACCTCTATAATCTCCTGAAGTATTTCTTCAGCCAATTTCACATCTTCACCTCGGATCAGCAAACTATCGTCACGCTGAAAAATTTCAACAGAAGCAGCCTCTTGAACTAGACCTAGATTCTTGTCCATAGTTCCAAAAAGCTCGCTCCTGTCAACATCCTCTGGGATCAATATTTCTTTGAATTCGTCGGTCAAACTAAAATCTCCCTATAAAAATATAATCTTTCTACTCTTCACTTAGAATTGCAACCATCTCTCCAGCCTTAACCTGTTGTCCTTCCTTAATAAAGATTTCATCGACAACACCATTAGCCGTTGCAATTATTTTGCTCTCCATCTTCATAGCCTCAACGATCGCAATAGGATCACTTTCAGTTATTTTGTCGCCCACTTTCGCTAGTACCTTTATAATCTTTCCCGGTATATTAGCACCTATTTCAAGTGGATTGTCTTCATCTGCCATTACTGTAACTGCAGTGCTTACAGAATCTTCAACATCATTATCTTTTATCTGAACAGTCCTTCGGTTTCCGTTTACCTCGAAAACAACGTCCCTTATTCCACCAGCTTGAGGCTCTCTAACTTCAACAAGTTTGATTACAAGTTCCTTGCCTTCACTGATTTTAACCTCACATGTTTCTCCAACCTTAATGCCGTGGAAGAAAACGTCTGACCCCATGAATCTTAAGCTTCCCTGCTTTTTAAGTGTATTTATATAATCTTCAAATACCTTAGGGTACATCGCATAACTGATTACCTCGATAGGTGTTCCTTCTATACCGAGTTCATCCTTAAGTTTTTTCTTGATCGCATCAAAATCTTCAGGTTCAAGCAACTCTCCTGGTCTGCATGTGATAGGTTCCTTGCCTTTTAAAACCATCTTTTGTAGTTCTTTAGGGAATCCACCTTCAGGCTGGCCCATCATTCCCTCGAAGTAAGAGACGATTGAGTCAGGATAGTCAAAGTTCTTTCCCTTCTCAAGAATATTCTCCGGCGTTAATTCGTTCTGCACCATGAAAATAGCCATGTCACCAACCATTTTTGAAGAAGGCGTTACCTTGACTATATCGCCAAGCATCATATTAACTTTTTTGTACATATCCTTAACTTCTTCAAACTTATGTCCAAGTCCAAAACTCTCAACCTGAGGTTTCAAGTTTGAATATTGACCACCTGGTATTTCGTATTTGTAAATCTCAGCCGTAGAAGTCTTAAGATCAGATTCAAAATTTGCATAGACTGGTCTGACATCCTGCCAATATTCAGAAATCTTCTGTATTCCGTCAACATCAATGCCCGTCTCTAAAGATGAATTTTCAAGAGCAGATACAATTGAGTTTAGCGCAGGCTGTGATGTAAGTCCCGACATTGAGTTGAAGGCAGCATCTATAATGTCCACTCCAGCCTGAGCAGCCATCAGAACAGTAGCAACTCCGTTTCCACTCGTATCATGTGTGTGTAGGTGTATAGGAATATTCACCTCTTCCTTGAGCGCCGTGATTAGCTTGTATGCAGCCATTGGCTTTAAGAGTCCTGACATGTCCTTGATGCCGATTATATGAGAACCTTCTGCTTCGAGCGCTTTCGCCATTTTTACATAATAATCGAGATTATACTTGGTTTTTGAACTGTCCAAAATATCTCCAGTGTAGCACATGCAAGCTTCCGCGATTTTATCCTGCTTCAGAACCTCATCGAGTGCAATCTTCATACCTTCGATCCAGTTAAGCGAATCAAATATTCTAAACACATCAATGCCCTTCTCTGCTGAAAGCTTAACGAACTCCCTTATTACATTATCCGGATAGTTCTTGTAACCTACGGCATTCGCTCCTCTAATGAGCATCTGGAACAAAATATTAGGAATCTTATTTCTAAGTGTCTCAAGTCTTTCCCATGGGTCTTCCTTAAGGAATCTAAATGCCGTATCAAATGTCGCTCCACCCCACATTTCAAGTGAGAATAGATCCTTGCCGTACACTGCAACCGCTGGCGCGATTTTCACCATATCTACAGTTCTAACCCTTGTTGCCATTAGAGACTGCTGTGCATCCCTCATAGTCGTATCGGTTATCAAAAGTTTCTTCTGATTCTTAACCCAGTCAACCACGGCAGTTGGACCACCCTCATCGAGCAACTGTTTTGTACCAGAAAGTTTTGCGATTTCTTCATCAGTAAACTTAGGGAAAACAGGCACATTAAATTTAGGCTTTTCACCCTTTGTAGTATTAACCACAACATCGGCTATATAGTTCAAAACGCGGAGTTCTTTATCAGCCTTCTTAGGTATATCAAATAGTTCCGGCGTTGCTCCAATGAAGCCTGTATTGCAATTCCCATCCCTGAATTTAGTGTGATTTAAAACATTCAGAAGGAAACCAATATTAGTTTTAACACCCTTTATCTGTGTCTCTCTCAAAGCCCTTATTGCCTTTCGTGTAGCTCCGTCGAATGTGAGTGCCCAAGATGTAATTTTAACCAAAAGGCTGTCATAATATGGTGTAACCTCTGATCCTGTGAATCCGTTTCCTCCATCAAGCCTTATACCGTACCCTGAAGCAGACCTGTAAAGTTCAATCATTCCAGTATCTGGAGCAAATCCGTTGGCAGGATCTTCTGTTGTAATCCTGCACTGTATAGCATAGCCTCTTACCTTAATGTCATCCTGGCTCTTAATGTTAATTTCAGGATCATCTAGACTCCTGCCCTCTGCAATCAAAATCTGACTCTGTACAATGTCAACACCTGTAACCATCTCGGTTACCGTATGTTCAACCTGAATCCTAGGATTCATTTCTATAAAATAATGATTACCATCCTGGTCTAGTAAGAATTCAACTGTACCGGCACTTCTGTAATTTACAGCACCAGCAATTTTGATCGCATCCAAGCAGATAGCTTCGCGCTGTGCATCACTCAAGCATAGAGCCGGCGTAAATTCAACAACCTTTTGGTGCCTCCTCTGAATAGAACAGTCTCTCTCATAAAGATGTACTAGATTTCCCTGCTTATCGCCTAGAATTTGAACTTCTATATGCTTTGGATTTTCAAGATATTTCTCAATAAAGATATCATCTATGCCAAACGCCTTCTTAGCTTCACTTCTTGCACTCCTGTATTCAGAAATAAGTTCACTTTCATCTCTAACTATCCTCATACCGCGACCACCGCCACCTGCAGCAGCCTTTAGCATGACTGGATATCCACAAACCTTTGCAAATTCAAGAGCTTCTTTGTCAGACTTAATCGCTTTCTCAACCCCCGGAATAGTAGGCACACCAACCGACTCAGCCACAATCTTAGATTTAATCTTATCGCCGAGCTTATCCATCATCTCATGTGTTGGTCCTATAAATTCAATACCTGCCTCTTCACAAGCCGCTGCAAATTCAACATTCTCAGAAAGAAATCCATATCCTGGGTGAATTGCATCAACGCCCTTGTTCTTTGCAATTTCAATAATCTCATCAATTCCAAGGTATGCCTCTACTGGCGTCTTACCCTTCCCAATCTGATATGATTCATCTGCCCTCACTCTGAAAAGTGCATTTTTATCTTCCTCAGAATATATTGCCACAGTCCTGATTCCAAGTTCTGCACAGGCCCTGAAAATTCTGATTGCTATCTCACCGCGGTTTGCGACAAGAACTCTTTTAAATCGTTTAAATTCACTCACTTTAACATCTCCTCCCATAGTATTTATAGTTGAAAATCACAATCTTAAAAAACAGTTAGATTTTATAATTTTTTATATTCACATCCATCTTCGTATACGGAATTTCAATTCCGGCTTGGTCTAAAGCCCTCTTGATGTTCTCCTCAAGATAGTATTTTACAACAAAATAGTCGTCTGTCCTACACCATGCCTTAACGTCTAAAATTACCGCACTCTCAGCTAATGAATTAACGCCCACGATAAGCTCTTCGGATTTAATCACCTCTGGGCAAGATAATACCGTATTTTCAAGCAATTGTTTTGTTGTTTCAAGATCTGCGTCATAGCTCACCGCAACTACGCAATCAACTCTCCGTTTATCCTCTCTCGAGTAGTTAAGAACAACGGAATTTATTATCAAAGAATTGGGAACCGTAATTTTTTTATTGTCGAGAGTGTGTAGGTGTGTTGCCATAAGGTCTATCGCATCAACCACGCCGAGCATTGATTTTTCTTCAATCTCTATTATCTCGCCTTTTAAAATCGGCTTTGAAAACAAGATTATTAGTCCTGCGGCAACATTTGACAAACTGTCCCTGAGTGCTAGGGCTATCGCCGCACCCGCGGCACCGAGCAATGTTACAAGTGGAACCGTAGGCACGTTAAGCGCACTCAATATTATAATTATGAGGGTTATCCACAAAATAATCTTCAGTGCCATCAAAACAAAGGCGTGCAATGCGTAATCTAATTTTGAATTAAGTAGTAGCCTCTTCATTACATACATGATTATCTTGATAGCTATTATCCCGATTGCAAGTATCAATACGGCCATCAAAATCATTCCACCATATGTTGTCTCAAGAAATCTTGAAATTTTCTCCATTTAATGTCCGGCCCTTCTTCTCTCTAGTTCTTTAAGTAGTTTCTTCCTAAGTCTTATGTCATCAGGGGTAACTTCAACTAGTTCGTCGTCTTCAATAAATTCAAGTGCTTCTTCCAGAGTGAAATGTCTTGAAGGTGATAGCTTGATTGCCTCGTCATTTCCAGCAGCCCTCATGTTGGTTGCCTTCTTCGCCTTACACGGATTGACTTCCATATCTTCGCTTCTGGAATTCATGCCTACTATCATACCCTCATATACCTCTGTCCCGGGATCAATGAACATCATAACCCTTTCGCTTATATTTGATATCGCATAAGGTGTTGCAGTTCCATTTTCCATCGCAATGGCTACCCCATTAGTCCTGCCTTCGATTTCTCCCTTGTAATCGTCAAATTTTAAGAATCGCTTCTCCATGCTACCCTCGCCGTGAGTATCGTTGATAAACTCAGATCTGTATCCAAGTAGACCCCTGGTAGGAACATGGTATTCAATCCTATTATATCCGTTCTCTTCAGACATCTGTACCATCATGCCCTTTCTTAAATTGAGTTTTGAAATCACAGTGCCTGAGTACTGGGCTGGCAAAGTAACAACAACTTCTTCAATAGGTTCGAGTTTGCGTCCGTCCTCGCCCTTTCTATATATTACCTCTGGTTTTGAAACTGCAAGTTCATAGCCTTCCCTCCTCATATTTTCAATGAGTATGGAAAGATGAAGTTCTCCACGTCCAGAAACTTTGAAGCTATCTGTTGTCTCCGTCTCTTCAACCTTAAGACCAACATTTACCTCAAGTTCTTTGTTTAGTCTTTCCCTTATATGTCTTGATGTAACGTATTTACCTACATGCCCAGCAAATGGACTTTTGTTGACAATGAAATTCATAGACATCGTCGGTTCTTCTATCTCAATGTTAGACATTGGTTGAACATTATCTGGATCACAAATTGTTTCGCCTATTGAAATATCAGAAATACCTGACACAACTACGATATCTCCACACTGCGCTTCAGGCACTGCAACTCTCTTGAGACCTCTATATATAAATACTTGCCCAATTTTTGCAGATTTTACTTCTCCATCTGACTTTGCCACTGCAACCTGTTCGCCAGCCTTGATTACTCCCCTTGTGACGCGTCCAATTCCAAGTCTTCCGATATAGTCATCATATCCAAGCGAAGAAATCTGCATCTGAAGCGGCTTTTTTGTTAAGTCCGGATATGGATCACATTGTTTCACAATGGTTTCAAAAAGTGGTGCTATATTGAGTCCTCCAAGGCCCTCAGGCGTATGTTTAAGCTTGCGATTGTCATCGCCTATGTTGATATCCGCTGCATCCTTGGGATCATAAACAACAATTCCCTGTCTTGCAATTCCATAAAGTATCGGGAAGTCTAGCTGCTCATCGCTTGCGTTGAGATTCATAAACAACTCATAAACTTCATCGACAACCTCGTCGATACGTGCGTCTTTCTTGTCTATTTTGTTGATGAGCAAAATAGGTTTGAGGCCTTGTTCAAGGCTCTTTTTGAGTACAAAACGGGTCTGTGGCATAGGGCCTTCGCTTGAATCGACAAGAAGAATTACAGTGTCTACAGTCTTCATTATACGTTCAACTTCGGATGAAAAGTCAGCGTGCCCCGGCGTATCAACTATATTTATTTTGTAATCGTCATGGAGCACAGAACAGTTTTTGGAGTAGATGGTTATTCCTCTTTCCCTCTCGATGTCGTCACTGTCCATCACCTGATCCACTACTTCTTCATTATCCCTGAATACGCCGCTCTGCTTAAGGAATGCATCGACTAGTGTAGATTTTCCCGCATCCACGTGTGCAATTACGGCTATATTTATAATTTTGTCTCTTTTTAATTCGCTCATGTATCTCCTTGATTTTTGACTCAGTTTTAATTTCGTTATTAACTTAATTACTTGCTGAAATTTACTTGCTGAAATATCAGCTTGATTGTTTGAATTTTAACGTATATCCCCTCTAAGATATACCGATATATTTTATCACAATTGGCTTTTTTTTGCAAAAAAATCGACCTTCGAGACCGTGTCAAGTTGTTGTGGAGTTTTTGGTTGACATCTCCAAAGTGTTCAATTAACCAATGTGTTATTTATTCTCCCAAATCCATGCATTCTAATCTGTGTTCCACTTCCTGTGTTGAAAATAGGTGTTTCTATATCAAA
>JAQYRL010000042.1 GCA_028725765.1 Clostridiales bacterium | reverse complement strand
GGGTAAGCGAGCCGTAGTCGCCAAGTCTACGTTAAAAGTGGCCGTTTAAATATAAACGCTAAAAATAATAATAATTTCGCAATGGCTGCGTAGTTCAGCCCGCGTGCCTTTAGAGATTTTCCTGTAGGTCTCTTTAAGGTATCAAAATATGCAGGAAACTTTCCGGTGAGTGCTAGGTAGCTTGGATCGTATAACTAGCTAGTCTGTTCTTATCTTTGATCTTCAGGAGTGGGCAGATGAAGTTTTTTGAAGATCTTCGCTCGGAGAAAGCCTCGTGAATATCTTTTCGGACGCGAGTTCAACTCTCGCCACTTCCACCAGACGAAAAAGCGTCGAGCTCTATTTTGTATGAAATGAGTTGGCGTTTTTTTTTATAGATTTACATTCTGAAATCAATCTTATTTTTCTTAACTTGTATTTTCTTAGCATAATAATTGTGCACTTTTTAATTTATTTTTTGCTTGAAATTCACCTTAAAGTATCGTAAAATGATACTAAGAGGTGATATTATGATAAAAACGCATTCTATGATTATGGAACAGTTAAGCGAATACAAAAATCCTAAAACAAAGCTTGGTCGACTAGTCAAAGAAGGAATATATACACCAATTATACGAGGTATTTATGAAACTAATCCAAAAATACCGGGATATCTTCTTGCAGGTAGTATATATGGCCCTTCCTATCTGTCATTTGAGTTTGCACTGTCGTATTATGGAATAATTCCGGAGGCAGTACATGTTTATACTTCTGCGACATTCGATAAGAAGAAAAAACGTATGTATGACACTTCCTTTGGCAGCTTTATTTATAGAGATGTTCCTGCAAAGGTTTATCCAATGGGAATTACGCTCGAAACAGAAGGAGATTATACCTTTCAAATTGCGACAAAAGAAAAGGCACTCTGTGACAAGTTGTATAGCATGAAAGTTGCCTCTAACCAGAAAGAACTCAGAGTCATGATAGTTGACGACCTAAGAATCGACATCGATGAAATTCGAAATTTCGACGAGAATATAATGAAAGATATTGCTAAAGCCTACCATTCAACAAATGTAAGCCTATTATATAAAATCTACAAGAGGGAGATTAAGAAGCTATGAATACAGTCATTACGCAAATGCTATCAAGATATGAATTATATTCAGATTATGACAGAGTGAATGCTTTGAAAGAGATATTACAAGAGATCACACTATGCGGCTTAAGTCGTGGTGGTTTTTTTCAAAAGGCTGCATTCTATGGTGGTACCGCTTTAAGAATGTTTTATGGGCTTGATAGATTTTCGGAAGATTTAGATTTTTCCTTAATCGAGAAGGATGAATCATTTGATTTATCAGAATGGTTTACAGCTATAGAAAAAGAAGTTGCATCCTATGGACTTAACTTATCAGTAGAAACAAAAAAGAAAACAAAAGATACAGCAATACAATCGGCATTCTTAAAAGGAAATACCAAGGAACACCTCCTGCTTTTTTATCATGATAATGACATTTCAGAAACCGTACCAAGAAACAAGGCTATTAAAATTAAATTTGAAATTGATACAGCACCTCCCGCAGGAGCATCCTATGAAAAGAGATACCAACTACTTCCCGCACCTTACGAAATAAATATGTATGATGAGGCTTCCTTGTTTGCCGGGAAATTACATGCTGTAATATGTAGAAATTGGCAAAGCAGAGTCAAAGGTAGAGATTTATATGATTATATTTTTTATATGAGCAAGGGGTCCCCTGTAAATCTGCCTCATCTTAGAGCAAGGCTCATTGATTCTGGATTCATTACGCGAAACGATAACTGCGACCTAGATGATGTAAAAAGAATACTTAAGAATAAATTCGATGCTATTGATTATAAGCAGGCTAAAGAAGACGTAATGCCATTTATCAAAGACCCATCCAAAATGGATTTATGGAGCCCCGATTTCTTCAAGCAAATCACCGATAATTTGACCGCAAAATAGTCTAATTCGTATGCTCTAATCACTAGTATTATCAGCTTTAGATACGCAAAACTTAAAAAATTACATAAGATATTAATTTCTTAGAGGTAAAACCATGTTAAATCATAAAAATCAAAAATCCAAACAATTATCCGACCAACAACCGAGCAAAAAAGTTTTAAGTTCCAACAAAAAAGTCATCTACCTGGCAGGTGGCTGTTTTTGGGGTGTAGAGAATTACTTCAAGAAACTACCTGGCGTTTATGAAACTGAGGTGGGATACGCAAACGGAAAAACCGACGACACAAGCTATGAAAATGTTGCTTCAACCGACCATGCCGAAACGGTTAAAGTATGCTACGACAAATCCATAATTTCACTCGAAGAAATTCTTTTGCACTATTT
>JAQYRL010000041.1 GCA_028725765.1 Clostridiales bacterium | reverse complement strand
TATAACTTTGAGATATAAAAAGCAAGCGATCAGAAAGAAATGGATTTTCATGAATTATTATGAATATTTAAATTAATAGCAAATTAATAATATGTTATTAGCAAAATTGATACAATTATACTAAAATATGCTAAAATAGGTATATAACAATTGAAATGATAGTTGTTATGCAAGATTTTGGGGCAAAATAGCAGACAGAGAAATACCGAAATGATAGATTACATTATATATAAAGCAATGAGAAACGGAGAGCTAATCAATGATACGAAGATGCACAATTGCAGATAAAGAGAAGTGGTGTGAGCTTAATTTGGCATTTATGAAGTATGAGTATGATGAGCAAAATGTATGGGAAAATCCACTTAAGGCAGGAGAGCTTTCTGAAACATTTGAGAAAATAATCAACGATAATAATTCACCTAATTTGTTGCTCTTTATTCAAGAAGGCTCCGAAATAATCGGCTTTATCAACGCTGCATATTTTTTTAGCATTTGGGCACATGGTAAAGCTCTGTTTATCGACGATTTTTTTATAATCGAAGAATTTCGTAGCAAAGGTTATGGAAGAAAAACTCTTCAGGATTTAGAAATAGAGATGAAAAGAAAACGCTTTAAAAGATTTCAATTACTTGCAGAAGATACAAATCCAAGAGCAATACAATTCTACGAGAGGGAGAATTACTCGAGACAAAGATTAAACTTTTTTTGCAAATATTTTGTAAAATAACATATTCACTATAAAAAGGTATATAAAATTTATGAACACAAATATAAAGGACGTTGAAATGCTAAAATTCAAGGAAACACATAATTATCTTCAGTTTAAAGAATTATTTATCTCATCAGGCTTAGAATTCAACCTAGACAAGACAGGAGAAAAGCCCGATGGCTTCATATTAGCGTACGAATGCAAAGATTCAAACGGCGAGTTAGTAGGTGCCGCAGCGATTTGCGAAAG
Organism: Clostridiales bacterium; assembly: GCA_028725765.1. GTDB lineage: Bacteria > Bacillota > Clostridia > Peptostreptococcales > Anaerovoracaceae > S5-A14a. The sequence continues at coordinate 17,806 of JAQYRL010000041.1, read as the reverse complement.
AGCAGGCTATTTTGTGCTACAAGACATAGCAGTTTGCGATTTAGAACGAGGCAAAGGTATAGGCGAAGCATTGTTGTGTAAGTGTATGAACAAAATGGAGGCCTTAGGTGCAGAAAAGATTTACCTAACGGCAAAAGAACCCAAGTTCTTCGAACGTTACGGGTTTGAATATCTAGATGAAAATAATGTCCCTGATATTTTTTCATGCCTGAACTGCAGGCAATACGGAATTGAGTGCATGCCAAAGTTTATGGCATACTCCTTTGATGTAGAAAATCTTATACTCTCAAATCAATAGATTTAAATTTTATATGCTGCTAGCTTGATTTTGCATTCCGTTTTCTGATAAATTTAAAGCAAATAACTGCATGAAAATAACAAATTTAGATTATACTTAATACATAAGCAAAAGACTAAACCTTACAGGATTATAGAAAAATGACTAAATTTTCAATTGACGACAAACGTTCAATATTTAAATCAGTAATAATTATTGTATTTATTGTACTTACGATGCTTTTTCTGTACAAAGGATATATGGCTAATCAAGAACAGAAAATGCAAAAAATTGTTTCAAAGTATGCTGATAAAGGCATGCTAGTTTATGGCGCAGATGACAGTGCTCCTCCATTGAGATTTGTCGATGAGGATGGTAAATACAAGGGCGTTGTACCAGATTATATGAGTTTAATTTCGATTGAATTAGGCATACAAATTGAATGCGTCCCATACAAATGGAATGATGCACTTGAAGCTATCAAAACAGGGGAAACTGACATGATAGACTTATTTATAAGTCCAGCCAGATCAAAGTATATGGAATTTACGAAGCCTCTTTACACATTGCGCACAATTATGGTTACCAATCGAAATCAAAAGTACAGATTAGATGACATTGATAAATTACAGGTAGCAACTCAAATGGGCGACTATGCGAACACTTACTTGAAGGAGCATTATCCTAGAGCAGAGCTTGTATATGTTCACGACGTAGGGGAAGGTCTCAATTTGCTTATTAATAACAAAGTCGATGCGGTTATAGGAGACGAACCAGTTGCACAGTATTATGCAGATAAATTAGGCATAAAAGGACAAATCAGAACAATCAACACCTCGCTTTATGAAAAACCAGTTGTAATAGGTGTAAGTAAGGAAAAAGCAGATTTAGTAAAGCCACTAAATATGGCTATTGATAAGATAAATAGATCAGGGCAACCAGATAAAATACAGCAAATATGGTTTGGCATTTCAACACCACTACTTAAACCTGGCAATTCAGTATCACAATTTTTTAAATACCTCAGCCTAATAGTAATACTAGTTGCTTTTATCTTTGGAATAAAACTAATCGAAAACCGCTTTCTAAAGATGCAGGTACGTTTAAGGACACGAGAACTGGAAGAGAGTAGGAATGAACTTGCTTTGATTTTCAATGAAATGCCAGAGGGTATACTTGTAATTGACAAGAACGGAAAAATTCAATCTGCGAATGAGCTGGTTGCCTCTTTTGTGCGATTAAAATATGAAGACATTATTGGCATGCATTATGTGGATTATATTAAAAAGTTGAATATCGCACAGGCAAAAGAAATTATTGAAGCGGTTAATTCTCATAATACTGGTGCTATAATACAGGCAGAAAAGGGACATTTCATACTCAAGGTTAAACTTTTAGATATGGGTGGAGAGAGAACAAAAGATATTATTATGACGATAGAGGATACGACGGCTGATGTCATAAAGAATAACCAACTGTTGCAGTCATCGAAGATGATTGCAGTTGGACAGCTTGCAGCGGGTATGGCCCATCAGTTGAGAAATCCTTTGGGAATTATACGCACTCATAGTTATTTGTTAAGCCTTAATGATAGCATTAATTCCAAGGGCAAGGATTCTATAAAATACATTGATGATAGCGCAAAGCGAGCAGGTTCTATAGTGGATAACGTCATGAACTTCTGGAGAATGTCGGATAGCGGTGTATCTTCGATTAATCTCAAGGATTTCATCAATGCTTTAATCATGTTAAATGGTGATGATATCAGCAAAAAAGGTCTAACTGTAGATTTAGAATGTGATAAGGATCTTACGATACAAAGCAGCCAAGAGTCGCTAAAGCATATACTAATGAATTTGATTCAGAATGCAATTGAAGCGGTTAAAGATAAGATAGGAATAATCATAATTAGGGTGTCTGAAGAGGAAGGTAATATCATAATAGAGTGCGAGGATAATGGATGTGGTATTGCGAAAGAGAATTTGGAATATCTTTTTAATCCATTTTTTACAACAAAGCCTCCAGGAGAGGGGACCGGCTTGGGCTTATATGTTGTTTATTCTGAGATTAAATACCTAGGCGGAGATATAGACGTTAATTCTATATTAGGAAAGGGGACCACATTCTCCATAAAATTTAAAAATCAAAAAAAGGCATAGGAGTTGATAATAATATGAGGAATGAATCTGTTAATATATTGATTGTTGATGATGAAGCGGATTATAGAGATACCTTGAGCATATTCTTTGAGGCACTTGGATATAGTACCGAAAAAGTGAAATCCGCAGAAGATGCGTTGAAGTTGCTAGATAGAAAATTCTTTCCTATTATCGTTACAGACATGATGATGGATGGAATGAGTGGCATTGATCTTCTCAAGATAGTTAAGAAAGAATATGCGGATGAAATAGAGGTGATCATGGTAACTGGTTATGGTAGTATTGAAACTGCGGTTGAAACCATAAAAACGGGAGCCTTCGGATATTTTATTAAAAGTCATAATCCTAAAGAACTACAAGAAGAGGTCGAAAGAGCTGCAAAATCGATGGAAATTAGGAAATGGAAGTCAATAGAAGCCTCAAAGATGAATTTTGTCGTTAGCAGTAAGAATCCTAAGATGGCAAAAATTTGGGCACTTGTTGAAAAACTTGCGGATTCGGATGCTAATGTTTTGATTACTGGAGAGAGCGGAACCGGAAAAGAAATTATGGCAAATCGAATACATGAGTTGAGCGGTCGTAAAAATGAAGCTTTCGTTCCCATCAATTGTCAATCGATACCTGCTAGCCTAATTGAATCTGAACTTTTTGGTCATGAAAAGGGAGCTTTCACTGGCGCAAATGAAAGCCACAAGGGTAAGCTAGAAAAAGGTAATATGGGAACGGTATTTTTGGATGAAATAGGCGATATGAGCACAGATATGCAGGGAAAGCTGCTTAGAGTATTAGAAAATCATCAGATTGAGCGAGTTGGCTCAAATGTACCTATAGATGTCAACTTTAGAGTCATAAGTGCTACAAATAAGCCTCTTAGTGATATGGTGAAAGAAGGGTCCTTTAGAGGAGATCTGATGTACAGAATAAATACTTTCGAAATTGATATTCCACCCCTTAGGGAAAGGCGTGAAGATATTCCAACATTCGTAAACTATTTTACAAAAAGGTATGTTGCAAAAACTGGTAAGAGCATAAGTGGTATAAGTGAAGACACATGGCAATTTTTGCTTAATTATAATTATCCAGGGAATATTCGTGAACTTAAGAATATGATTGAACGGATGGTTATATTAGCACCAAAAGATGGGATTTTACATATTGATGACAAAAAAGGTGTTGGATATCTGAACGAGATCGAAGATATTGGTGTAGTCGAGCCATATAAAGATGCAAGACGCAAATGGGAAAGGAAGTACATAATAAATATTTTAGATAAAGAAAACGGAAATATTACAAAGGCGGCCGAAACTATGGAGCTTAGTAGAAGGCAGCTATTTAATAAAATGAAAGAATTAAATATTAATAATAATTAAAAGTCTCAATGAATGCTAGGAAATATATTTCATACTAGAAATAAATTTCCTAGCATATTTTTGTTAATTTTATAGTATCGCATAACGTCATAAACTATCATAAATATGTGCATTGAAAATCCAAGCAAAAATTAAATAAAATTTTATTAAGGATTTGGCATATAATTTGCTTGTATATAAATTACGATATATTAAATTTTATTTATTAAATTTTAAGGAGTTAGGAGGAAATTATGGAAGAGAAAAAACTGTTGGAATTTTATGGGGGCAGAAAAGTTTCCCTACTGCCATTTGTAATTTTTATAATTACAATCATTACTACCACATTTGTATGGTCATCAATTTCTGATGGTGCCCTTTGGGTGCCTGCATTTGTGGCATTGATAATTCCATTCTTTTTTGCAAAAGACAAAAAGTATTATTCCGAAGTAATTATTGAAGGTATGGCTAGTAAAGATTGTCTTGTACCTATTGTATGCTGGATATTTGCAGGTGCATTCTCACGTGTACTTAGGGTTTCAGGACTCGCATCAGGTATTGCTGGTGTGGCTGCTGGTTTTGGAGTAGGTCCTACACCGTTTCTTATCATAACATTTGCTGCATCTGCACTGTTCGCTACAGCATCTGGTACAGGATTTGGAACTATTGCTGCCGGAATGGGAGTTTTATATCCTGCTGGCGTAGCATTGGGCTGTAATCATCCGCTTCTTGCAGGAGCTATTATATCAGGGGCTGCATTTGGTGATAACCTTGCGCCAATTTCAGATACAACTATTTGTTCTGCAACAACACAGGGTGTAGATGTTCCTGGAGTAGTAAAATCGAGAATTAAATATTGTATTACTGCATCTTTGATTGCGATTCCAGCATTTATTATTGTAAGCATGATTAAGGGTTTAGATGCCAGCGGTGTTGCAGAAAATGCAGCTTATAACCCTTGGACATTGATAATGCTTATACCTGTTGCAATTACAATATACATAGCTATCAAAACAGGCGATATTATTGTAGCTACAACTATAGGCATTGTTATAGGATTTGCATTTGCTATTCCTGCTGGATTAATTGATTTTATACACATGGACTCAACATCTGAGGTACCAGCAGTAATATCAGTTTATGGTGAAGGGCTTGATAGGACTGTAGGAGGAGTTCTGTATGATGGTGTTGCAAGCATGATTCAAGTAATCGTTCTATGCTTATTGCTATTTGGCTCAATTAATATAATGAGACGTGGTAAAGGCGATATCATGATTTTGGATGCGCTTGGTAAGATTGCCAAAACTGCAACAGGTGCAGAATGGGTGGTTTCCCTAATGGTAATTGTTCTATCTGGTATTATGGGTCTGAATGCTCCGGCTATCTTGGCAGTGGGTGCATCTTTTGCTAAGCCTCTAGGGAAACAACATGGTATTTCACCTTACAGAATGGCTAACTTGATGGATGCACAATCCAATACTTTGGCATATTGTCTGCCATGGTCGCCAGCAATGATATATACTCTAAGTTTTGCAAAAGACTCAGGAGCACCTCTGACTGGTATTGAAGTAACACCTATGGTTCTTTACTGTTTCGCAATGTTCCTTGTAATGTGTGCATCAATAATACTTAAAGTAGGAAGAAACGATTTGATGGATCAGCTTAGTCCTGAAATGAGAGCTGAATATATTCATGAATAGGGCTTTGCTCTTATAGAATAATTTTACAAAGTAGTATATAGAAAGGAGCACTTAAACATGAAAAATGCAAAAAAAGGTGACTGGGTTCAAGTCGAAGAAGTTGTTTTGAGAGCTGGTGAAAGAGCACCACAAGTCCCAGAAGATACACAGAAATGTGATCTTAAAATGTGGGTGAAAGGTATAGCACTAGAAGACGGAAATTCTGGAGATATCATTAAAATCAAAACCGTAACGGGAAGGTGTACAGAGGGAGAGCTAGTAGATATAAATCCTCGTTATGTACATGATTACGGTGAATTTCAGCCTGAACTTTTAAAAATTGAATTGCAGCTTAAGGATATAATGTTTGGGGAGGATAACGATGTCATTGGATAAATCATATGCAGGGATAAATTCCAGAAAAAACGAAATTATGAAAAATGCAATGCAAATTGATTACGATCAATTTGAAAATGAAGGCATTGGCTTCGATTATGAAGGAATGATGAAAAAGGTAGGATATTCAATTGAAGAAATGAGAAAAATTCAATTGGACCACGGTGTTGGAAATACACCGCTTATAGAACTTCGAAATCTAACCAAATTAGCTCGAAAATATGCTCCTAAGGGAAAAGGCGCTCGTATCTTGGTAAAAGATGAGGCAGCTAATGCATCAGGGAGTTTCAAAGCGAGAAGAGCATCTATTGCAGTTCATCACGCAAAGAAACTGGGATATAAAGGTGTTATTGCTGCGACTTCGGGAAATTACGGAGCAGCTGTTGCGGCTCAGGCGGCAATGCATGGTTTAAAATGCATTATCGTTCAGGAATGCTATGACGATGATAAGGTTGGACAACCTGAAATTCTTGAGAAACAAAGAATTTGTGAAGCATATGGTGCTGAAGTTGTGCAGCTTACTGTAGGGCCTGAACTGTTTACTACACACCTGAGCTTACTCGAAGATACCGGTTATTTCAATGCTTCGCTATATACTCCATTTGGTATTGCAGGAGTTGAAACCTTGGGCTATGAAATAGGCGAAGAATGCAAAAACAGATTTGGGAAAAATCCAGATGCAGTATTGTGCACAGATGCTGGCGGTGGAAATTTAACTGGAACGGCTAGAGGGTTAAAGTTGTTTGGAGCTGTTGATACTCAGATAATAGGTGCATCTATTGACTTACATGGATTGCACATGGCTTCGAACCATGATTTTAACAAAAAATCATGGTTCTACAGGTCATACTGGATTCAGTTTCCCATTCATATCATGGCCTGACCGTTCTGATTGCCCAAGAAATGCTGCTAGGGTATTAAGATATCTGGATAGAATGGTGACCGTTAAACAGGGAGAAGTATTTTTTATCACACAGGCTCTAGCTATTTTGGAAGGTTATGAGAGAGGTCCTGCAGGAAACACTGCACTTGCAGCTGCCTTTGCTGTAGCTCAGGAGATGGATGAAGATCAGATTCTAGTTGTTAATGAAACAGAATATACCGGTGCTGGAAAACACCCTATGCCACAGTTAACTTTTGCAAAACAAAACGGAGTTGAAGTGGTGTTTGGTGACCCTGATGAAGATATTCCTGGTAAGAATATTGTATTCCCTGAAGATCCAAGCCTTTGCAAAGCTAGAGAGGTAGATATTACTAGATTCAAGAAATCATACATCAAAAACTGTGGTAAATTTAAAAATCTAGAAGCTGCTTCAGAAGAAGATATAAAATTCATCATGGAGGAAATAAGGGAAGATAGAGACTTTGTGATAAATGAATTGAAAAATGTTGGCATAAAAGTTTTATAAGATTTCACGCTTTTGATTTGTAATTGCATATTCCAATTATACAAGTGCTGAATCATTATAAGTCCATATGACACACCACAAAACAATTTAGGCTCCTCGCAACGAATTTGCTGCGAGGGAGCCTTTTTAAGTTGATATAGGTTTTAGAGGTACTATTTGTAATCAGATTTTAACTTTTTTCCCGAAAATAGAATAGTTTTTTTTGCCAAAACTCTCATAGGATCTATATAGAAATCATCAAGGCAGTTTTCGTCTCCTATCACTGATAACTCGGTACAAGCTAGTATTGCATAGTCGCAGCCCGCTTTCATCAATGCATTCTCTATTTTGTGCCATGAAATTTCGTCATATGGCAGACCTGATTTAATGCAATCGTAAATTTGGTGCATTACTTCCTTCTGAATGCTATTCTCAGGAGCATACGGTTCTAGTCCACATTTTGATAATTGTTTTTGATAGAGTCCAGTTTGAATTGTGCCATCAGTTGCAAGGATTCCAACCTTTGAATCAGGAAATTTGGATGCTATTTCAGAGCATGTTTCTGATATCATATGGATAATTGGTATGTCGAGCTTATTTTTTATTAAGTCAGCAAAATAATGGGCAGTGTTGCACGTTATCGTAATTGCATCACAATTACATTCTTCCAAAGTTTTTGCGTTCCTAAGCATTCTGTCATATGGAGCGGAGTACTCTCCAGAAAGTATTGCGGTTGTTCGATCAGGCATTTCACAATCACTGTAAATTAACATTCGCACATGATCTTGATCACATGTTGAATCCGTCATTTCTGTTACATATTTATAAAAAAGCTGAGAGGCCATCGGTCCCATCCCACCCAAAACTCCAATTAATTTACTCAATGTATTTTCCTCCTTATGTTGAGCATGTTATATAATATAACGCAACTCTTGTGCCACAAAATATCTAAAAAACAAGCGAAATATTCGAGCTTTTGGAGATAAGCGACAGAAAAATATAGGTTTTAAACCTATTTATATATTTTATTGTAACTTATTTGCTTTAGACATATAATGGAGTTGATATGTAGTAGAGTGAATGACAGAGGTGCTAAATGGATAAATCTAAAAAAGTTGCGATAATTTACCAAAACTCATTGAACGAAAAAGCTATGGAGTTCATAAAATATAACCTAGAAGAAATCTTTGGGGAATATATATCTTTCTCTAATTGTTATCTTCAATCTCTCGAGCCAGACAGATTACTTGAAACCGATGCATTTTTGGCAGTTGGAGATCAAATTTATGATCAGCTGAAGGAACATGTCAAGGATTTTAACAAGGTTATTAAAATGAATAGAAGCCCAAATAGAGGCGCTTTAAATAAGATTTCTAAAATACCAGCAGGGGAGACGGTTCTTGTTGTTAATGATAATTACAGTAATACAGTGGATACTGTTAATTCATTTTACGAGATAGGTGTGAGCCACATAAATATGATTCCATATGATAGTGCAATAGAACATACTGGAATCTATGACAACATTAACATTGCAGTTACTCCATCTGAAGTTCACCTCGTGCCCAAGCATATAAAGAATGTCATCGATATAGGATATAGAAATGTTAGCTTTGATACGATGTTTAAGCTAATGAAGATGCTTGATTTAGATATAGGTATAATTAATAGAAATCTTTTTAAATACATGAGATCACTGGTTGAGTCTAATGAAGCTTTTCATGCAAATTACATATATGGATATCTAAAAAGTGAAATGTTGAGCCATGTAGTGAATTCCAGTAAAATAGGGATGGTGCTAGTAGATATCTATTATAAAGTGGCATATGCTAATGAAAAAGCTATGCAAATTTTTCAAGTCGATAACAAAAATAATATAGAACTAGACAAATATTTGTTGCCTGAATTTCTAGGGTCTAGAGAAGATACCAACGAATCAATTACCATCGAAGGAATTAACTACAGATATTGTAAAAACCCTATAACGCTGATGGACGAGGTTGCTGGGTTTTATATCACCCTTGAAAATGAGGCAGAAATCGACTTGTCTAATAAGGTGAATAAGAGGAAGGGACATATTGCAAAATATAATTTTAAAGATATAGTCCATGACTCTAAAGAAATGAGACGAACTCTCAGCATAGCTAAAAAAATTGCTATCACGGATTACACTGTTTTGATAAGGGGAGAAAGCGGCACGGGAAAAGAGTTGATTGCACAATCCATACATAATGCCTCCTACAGAAGCAGCTTTCCTTTTGTTGCGGTAAACTGCGCCGCACTGCCTGATAACCTGCTGGAAAGTGAGCTGTTTGGATATGAATCCGGAGCGTTTACGGGAGCGAACTCAAAGGGCAAAATAGGCTTGTTTGAACAGGCAAATAAGGGAACTATATTCCTTGATGAAATTGGAGATATGTCTCCGAATCTTCAAGTGAGGTTACTTAGAACCATACAGGAGCAGCAGATAATGCGTATTGGAAGTGATCGAATCATCGATATAGATGTGAGGCTAATAGCAGCGACAAACAAGGATCTCGAAAAAGCGGTCGAAAAAGGCAGCTTCAGGAGTGATTTGTTCTTTAGATTAAATGTTTTGCCTATTGTCATATCACCGCTTCGAAAAAGAAAAGAAGATATCGATTCCTTACTGAAGTACTACATGGGTAATGAATATAAAAACATTCTCCCCGATGATTTGAAAAAGCTAAGAGCGTACAATTGGCCGGGGAATGTTAGAGAACTTGAAAATATATGCACTTACTACAAAACTCTGATGTCTCTACCTTCGTATATCTCATTTTCAGATACAAAACATTACGATGGTAATTTGTCAGAAGAACAGCTAACATGTTTAATCCTTGATGTTATACATAAAAACACAAATATTTCGCACGGAATAGGTCGGGCAGCTATTATACAAAAATTAAAAGAACGAGGCATTATAATAAGTGATGTGAAGCTAAGAAAATTTCTTAACGACTTAAATGCCTCGGGTATGATTGAAATCAGCAAGGGTCGTGCAGGGACAAGAATCACTGATAAGGGAATAAAAAATAAAAATAGTTTGATGTAAAAATATAATTCTCTATTTTTTAATGTTAAATATTTTTGCTTTTTCTTAGCACAGAACCAGCACGTGCTTTTGTGTGTCTCCCATTTTCGGCGGTTAATATTCCGTTAACATAGACTCGATTTATTCCGCTACAAGGTTTCTTTGGCTCGAGATAGCTAGGATCATCTTTAATTTTTAACGGGTCGAAAACAACCAAATCGGCCCAATTTCCTTTTGTAATTGTTCCCCTGTCATGTAAACCAGCTCTACTTGCGGGAAGTCCAGTCATTTTATGAATAGCTTCTTCCAAAGGGAATAGCTTTCTTTCTCTACAGTAGTGAGACAAAACACGAGGGAATGATCCAAAGCTTCTAGGATGTGGTAATCCTGCATAATCCATAGAATATGCCCAACCATCCGAACATATTGAGACATAAGGTTGTTTCATTATGTATTCTATGTCTTCTTCACACATTCCATAGTTTACTTCAAGAGCATCATTGCCATCTTCAAGTATGATATCAATACAAGCTTCTGATGCTGTGCAGCCTAGAGATTCTGCGATTTCTTCCATATTTTTTCCGACAAATTTTTTGTATTTTGTTGAGGATGAATAACCCAATGTAATGTCCTGCCATCTATTTAGGTGGCTTTCGTCCATTTCAGCTAAAATTTTAGACTTTATATCTTTATCAAGTAATCTCTGCTGTAGTGTATTTATGCCGCCTTCAAATGCCCAGCTTGGTATATTACTTGAAAGATAAGTAGATGAAGCGTTGTATGGATATTGATCTGCCCATACATCAACGCCGTCAGATCTTGCACTGTCTATCATTGAGATGGTATCTTTGGATTGCCCCCATACTTCTCGCCGGCAAAGTTTATGATGTGATACCTCAAGGCTTGCTTCACTTTCTTTTGCGGTAGATATGGCTTCTTCTAATGCTTTAATTATGTTAATCCCCTCATCACGCATGTGTGTTGCATAATAAGCATCCTTTTTTGAGACTATTTTACAAAGTTCTACAAGTTCATCACGATCTGCATATATGCCGGGAGGATATATAAGACCAGATGAAAGGAAAAAAGCACCTTCATCGAAGGCTTCTAATAGCATTGCCTTCATGTCATCCATTTCGATCTTATTTGCTTTACGCGCATCAAAGCCCATGGCTGCTATACGCAATGTACCGTGGCCGACGCCGCAGGCTAAATTTACAGAAGGATGAATGCTGTCATAGTATTCGAGGAGCTCACCAAAGGAATTCCATTTAAAAGGTGCATTCCCGACATAACTTTCAAGGAGATCTAAACTCTCATCCCTCATGGGGGCATAGGATATGCCACAGTTCCCACCGATATCTGTCGTAACACCTTGCAGTATTTTGCTGTCTGCATATGGGTATTTGAATATAGTTTCATCTGTATGGCAGTGTATATCTATGAAGCCTGGAGCAAGAACATTTTGCTGAGCATCATATATTTCCTTGGCTACTATATCGCCGCATATATCACCTTTAACAACATCAGCAATTTTACCTTTTTTTATAAAAATAGCACCATGAAATGGCTTTTCTCCTGTACCGTCAATAATTAATGCATTTTTTATTATTAAATCATATTCCAATTATTTTTCTCCTATCTCAATAAAATAAGCTATATCTTTTGTAAATGTGCTGTCTGTCACAAGATCTAAAAACTCCGTTGAAAGATCTATACCATTAAATCCGTTTGTAAATATGCACATACCGTCTTTTGTTTTTACATCCATAACTGCAAGATGTTTATAACCACCATTATCGCCCCAATGCCATATAACATTTTGATCGCGTGCAGGTATTCCAAAACCTAGCCCCCAGTAAACATGCTCAGTTGCTTGACTTTGAGGTGAAACCATTTCATGATACATAATAGATGAAAGGTGACCTTGATTATTTAAAATTTCGAGCATGAATTTGGAATAATCTTCAGCACCTGAATAAAGAGACCATGCGGCATTTGGTTCAGGTGCATTACCAGATGTATCTATACAATCCCTAAGTTCAATTGCTTTGCCATCATCGGAGAATGTATGGCTTTCATTTTCAAGTATTAAAGGCTCCCATACAGGAGTAGAATTGTCCATACTTAATGGCCTTATAAACTCATCATAAAAATGAGAACAAAAATCTTTCGAGGTTATTTTTTCTAATATTTTTTGGAGGAAATAATAACCTTCTCCAGAATAAGAAAAATCAGTTCCCGGATTAAATAAAAACTTAAGGTTTGGCTTGCTGCCCCAATTAGGAAGTCCTGACGCGTGGGAAAGTATCTGTCGTATTGTTATTTCTTCAATTCTTTTGTCCTTGGTTATTACAATTTCTGGAGCAAGTTTTGAGATGGGATCATCCAATGTGAATAATCCTCTATCAATAAATCTAAGCACAAGAGTAGCGAAAAGGCTTTTCGTTAAAGACGCAGCTTCAAATATCGTATTAGATGACATTCTTTCTTCCGGTGAATTATTTTTTAGGCCATACGCCTTAGTTTTAGAGGCAACACCATTCTTTATTAGTGTATAGTTGAAACCATAAACATCGTGCTTTCTTGACAAATCTTCAAATACCTTTTCGTTGAAATAATTCGGATACTTTACTAGCATTCTTTCCTCCTGATTCTAATGTAATACTTAACATGAGTTATATACTTAAAATTAAATTTGACTATATTTGACTGAGTTTAGTTACAACAAAACAATTTGTTAGCTATAGATGTTTACGAAGCAAAACTTATACCATTTTATTTAACATATAAGAATAGTAATATCAATGAGAAATAAGAATTCTAATCTTGTCATCTAAGATATAATGGGATAATAATGAGTTACAATGAGTAACATCCAATTATTTGCTTAAGTATTTCTATCTGTAGTATTTTATCCAGAGTTTAGATTCAATATATATGTTTGAAGATACATATGAGGATTATTGTAAAAACATAAATATAGGATATATTTTTTTAAAAGAACTAAGCGCAATTTAATTTTTATTATAATTAATTCATTGGCATGTGTTTTGCTTAAATTAAAAGTTAATCGATAAAAAATAAAGTCAAGAGTAAAAGGCTTTGAAAGGAGAAGAAATGTCAGACATTAAAAAAGAAGGTCCGAGCGAAGTTCAATTTAAAAAAGAAATAGGACTTTTTGGTGGCATCAGTGTTATTGGTGGCATTATGATAGGCTCAGGTATTTTTTACCTAGGGTCCTATGTTTTGCAGAGAACAAATATGAATATGGGGATGGCACTTCTATGCTGGATTGTAGGAGGAATTGTATCTATTCTCGGAGGACTTTGTTTTGCTGAGCTTGGAGCTTGTGATGCTAAAGCGGGCGGTATGGTTCACTATATGAATAAGGCATATCATCCAGCAGTAGGATACTCATTCGGATTTACAAGTTGGCTATTGTCAGGTTCAGGTTCAATATCTGCACTTGCGATTGCATTGCCTACAGCTTTTAATGTTGGTAGCTCAACGAAGATAATTGCCATTGCACTCATAGTTATTTTGACAGCATATAACTGCTTGGGTGTAAAACAAGCCAATATTCTACAGAGTGTTTCGATGGCTGCAAAGATTATTCCAATAGTTATAATAATCGTAGGAGCACTTATTTATGGTAAGCAGGATGTAGACCTATCATTTACATCAGCATTTGAAAATGTAGAAGGTTCTACTTTTACTGCAGCTATAGGAATGATTTCCTTTGCTACTGTGGCTACTTTATGGGCATACGAAGGATGGACAAATTTAAACTGTATCGCGGAGGAAGTTAAAAATCCCGGGAAAAATATTCCAAGATCGCTAATTGGTGGTATTGGAGTTATAATGATAATATATACGTTGTTTAACTTTGCTATTTACAAAGTTCTGCCTCATAATGAAATAGTTTCTATGATAAATAATGATAATTTGTATCTTGGAACTGAGGTTGCAAAGAGAGTTTTTGGTAAGGTTGGAGGGACATTAGTATTAATAACTATGGCTATTGCAATCTTTGGAGCTCTAAACGGTATGATATTAGCATTCCCAAGATACTATTACGAAATGGCTAGAGATGGACATTTCTTCAAAGGACATGGTAAATTGAGTCCAAGAACAAACGTGCCTATAGCTGCACTAATTTCACAGGCTGTTATTGCTATTATTTTGGTAATCTTTAACTCATTGAATGATTTAACAAATTATGTTGTTTTTGCTGGTATGCTTTATAATGCGCTAGTAATATACGCAGTGTTGATTTATAGGAAAAAATTTCCTGATATGGAGAGACCTTATAAGGCATGGGGCTACCCTGTATCATGCATAATTGCTTTTGTTTTGTTTGTTGCGCTAATGATAAATACCTTTGTGGAAGATCCTAAGACTGCCATTATAGGATTGGTAGTACCTATCATGGGAGTTATAGTGTACTTTATCTTTGAGGCAAAGCTAAAGAGAGAAAATAAAAAATAATATATTATGCAGTTTTCAATATCGGCATTTGTATTTGCGATCATTCAATTAGGATGGTCGCAATTTAATGCATGATAAAATTGCTAATCATAGGATAAAAATAGCAATATTTTGTTATAATATTAGCGGAGGGCATTAAATTATGGGATTACCAAAAAAATGTGAAATAAATCTTAGAAGGAAATATAAAAAGGGCAGCTTAAATAAAATCACTGATGTACCTGGTGTTTTGGTAGGTCAAATTACATTAAACGATGATAAAAATCATGTGCACACAGGTGTAACGGCTATTCTTCCCCATGGAGATAATTTATTTAAGAACAAAGTATCCGCAGGAGTTTCTGTAATCAATGGTTTTGGGAAGAGCGCAGGATTGATCCAGATTGAGGAATTAGGTAATATTGAATCTCCAATAATAATGACGAACACCTTTGGGGTTGGCACAGCACTTAATGCATGCATCAAATACATGTTAAAGCAAAATGAAGATATTGGAGTATCAACAAGTACTATAAATTCCGTTGTTACAGAGTGTAATGATGGAATATTGAGCGACATCAGGGGGATGCATGTTAAAGAATCTGATGTTTTTGCTGCTATTGAGAACACCGCGACAGAGTTTGATGAAGGAGCAGTTGGAGCGGGACGAGGGATGTGCTGTATGGGACTAAAGGGCGGAATAGGATCTTCATCTCGTATTCTGACAATTGATGATAAGGAATATACTCTTGGATCAATAGTGCTTTCAAATTTTGGGGTTAAAGGTAATCTAAGGATAGACGGTAATTTGATTGACACGTCAAAGACGATGAGTTCAGAATCTGAGAAAGGTTCAATTATCATCGTTATTGGGACAGATATCCCTCTCGCAGACAGACAACTGAAAAGAGTTGCAAAGAGAGCAACATCGAGTCTTGGGAGGGTCGGATCTTATTTGGGAAATGGAAGCGGAGATATAGCTATAGCATTCTCTAATACAAACATAATTCCACATTATAGTGAAAAAGCAATTTTAGATACGAGGTTTATCCATGATTCTCAAATTGATCCAATTTTTGAGGCAACTGTTGAGTGTGTTGAAGAAGCAATAATCAGTGCTCTATACCATGCAGAGACCGTAGAGGGCATAAGAGATAAGACATTGCATTCATTGAGAGAATTCTTGTAGGAGTGAGGACATATGTTATCAAAAGTATATGAGAGAAATTATGACATGATGGGAGCCTTTGAAATCAGTGCTCATATGATGAAATTGGCACAAAATAATGCTAATGGAAGTACATTTTTGAACGCAGGGCGTGGCAACCCAAACTGGATTAACACTCTGGGACGAATGGCATTTTGTAGATTGATGCAGTTTGGAATAGAGGAATCGAAAAATACTATAAATGATGAGAGCATAGCAGGTACACCAATTGAAAATGGAATTGCAAAGCGTCTAGTAAGATATCTAAACGAAGAAGATCCTACAGATATGTTCATAAAGAAGTCAATTCAATATTGCACTATTGAATTGAATATGAGAGCTGATAGATTGGTTAAGGAACTCGTTGATGCTATACTTGGCAATAATTACCCGGTTCCAAGCAGGTGCTTGACACATATTGAAAAAATACTGGGTATGTTCATGGAGAAAACTCTATATAAAAACTCTGGCTTGGCTGCAAAAACCGATATATTCCCGACGGAGGGTGGTACTTCATCTATAGTATATATCTTTGATTCACTTAAGCATAACGGTCTTCTGAATGAAGGAGATAAGGTTGCTATAAACATTCCGATTTTTACACCATATATTCAAATTCCAAAATTAACAAATTTTGATCTTGTACCCATGAATCTTTCGTCTCTGGAAGAAAATAATTGGCAGATTTCAAAAGAAGAAATTGAAAAATTGAAGGATCCTTCAATTAAGGCGTTCTTTTTAGTAAACCCTTCAAACCCAGGATCTCATGCATTAGATGATGAGACACTTTCATATATAGCCGATGTCGTTAGAGAACGAAAAGATTTAATGATCATAACAGACGATGTCTATGGAACATTTGTTGATGGATTTAGATCAGTTTATGAAATTGCACCATACAACACTTTGCTTGTATATTCCTATTCTAAATTGTACGGTGCAACAGGATGGAGACTAGGACTTATAGCAATAAACAAAGATAATGTTTATGACGATTTAATTAAAAAATTGCCGGAAGAGAAAAAGAAAACTCTTCGCTATGACTATTCAATAGTTACAAATGAGCCAGAAAAAATGAGATTCATAGATAGAATCTGCGCAGATAGCCGTTCAATAGGACTTTATCATACAAGTGGATTAAGTACAGCTCAGCAAGCCCTCATGGCATTATTCTCTCTTTCTCATTTGATTTGCGAAGGCAATGATCCGTATTTTGATGTAACAAAAGAGATAATCGCTAAGAGATACAGCAAATTGCATCATGCTCTCGGCTTGCCTGATGACAATGACAAAACAAATACAAAGTATTATTCTCTTATAAACATCTATACACTAGCTGGAAGAATATATGGTTCTGAATTTGAACAATACCTACGAGAAAACATGGATGGAGATGACTTCATGTTAAGACTTAGCCAAGAAGAGGGGGTTGTATTGATGATGGGTGAGGGATTCGGTGCAATGGAGGGCACGTTGAGAGTTTCTCAGGCAAATCTTAATGACGATCAATACGAGCTGGTTGGTTATAGGATTTTGCGTATTTTAAAGGATTATTTTAACGAGTCAGGATTTTCCGTTACGAAAAATAAAATAAATGAGAAACAAAAAAATGATTAAATTGATGAAAGAGGAGGCACTAAAACATGGAAATCAACAAAATAGCTATTCAAGAAACATATGGAGACAGATTTCAACATTGCTGGGGCTGCGGTGCGAAGAACAAAGACGGGTTACACTTGCATACTTATCCAAGTGAAGACGGCAGTGAGTGCATTTCACAATTCTTGCCAGATGAAAAATACAGCGGTGGTGTTCCTGCAAATCTC
>JAQYRL010000040.1 GCA_028725765.1 Clostridiales bacterium | reverse complement strand
ACGGCACCGAGGTTGTTGCAGTCGCAAAAGACGAGACAGGAAATGCGTCAGATGAAGCAAAAGCAACAAGCAAAGATGTGAACGCGCCGTCAGCACCAAAGGTAGATGCAAAAGATGACGGAAGCATAGAAGTAATGCCTCCAAAGGATGCAGATACAAAGACTGTAGAAATCACATACACACCGGAAGGATCGGATAAGCCTGTAACAGTAGTAGCAACAAAGGGCGATGACGGAACATGGAGCGTACCTGACGGCTCAGATGTGACAATCGACCCACAGACTGGAAAGGTTACTATCCCTGAGAACAAGGTAAAGGACGGCACCGAGGTTGTTGCAGTCGCAAAAGACGAGGCAGGCAATACATCAGATGAAGCAAAAACTGAATCTCTTGCAAAGCTTGAGGTAGAGGTTAAAGCTCCAAGCGTTACTGAGGGCGAGAAAGTAAAAGATGGCACCAAGGTTGTAATACCAAACAAAGATAACGCTAAGATTATCCCAAGCGAAGAAATGAATGGCCTGAAAGTTGATGATAACGGAAACCTTGTTGGAACACCAAAAATATTCGATTGGGGCAAAACTGAGGAAACAAGGGTAATTAGAATCCCTGTTACAATCAAGACAGACCTTGAAACTATCGAAACGTTTATAGAGGTTACTGTAAATCGTGATACAGATGGAGACGGAATCCCAGATATTATTGATGAGGATGACGATAATGACGGTGTTAGCGATGTTCAAGAAGCAAAAGATGGCACGGATTCAAAGGATGCAAATTCAAAGCTTGCAAAGAACAACTCAAATGACAAGAAAAATCCAAAAACATCTGATGCTAATGGCATGACCGCAGCATCCACAACATTATTAGGCAGCTTGATAGCTCTAGTTACTTTGAGAAGAAGAAAGGACTCAACAAAATAGTTTACCGCAAGGGCATGTTGATTTAAACCCAGGGTAATCAAAATTTCAATCCTTTTGTAATGTGCAATGAGGGTCGTCAAAAATGACGACCCTCATTGTGTTATAACTCTCAAAAGGAAAGTTTTTTCACAAAACATCTTTACATAGAATCTAAAGGTGTTATAATGTTAATAGGCGGTTAATTTTTTAACAACAATTTATGCCTTTAAAAATTATTGGGGTGAGATGCGTTTCAAGCCCATCCCATAAAAAGAAAAGAAACACTTAATAGGAGGATATCTGTTATGAAAAAAGTTGGAGTTCTGGGAACAGGCACAATGGGTGCAGGAATCATTCAGGTTTTGGCACAGAACGGTTATGATGTATATTTGAGAGCAAGAAGAGAAACTTCTGTTGAAAGAGGAATCGCAACAGTTGAGAAGAACCTTGATAGACTTATCAAGAAGGAAAAGATCACAGAAGATGATAAGAAGGATATCATGAGTCGCGTTCACGGTTCAACCGATATCAATATCGTAAAAGATGTTGATCTCATCATCGAAGCTGCAACAGAAGACATGGAAGCTAAGAAGGCACTTTTCGCTGAACTTGATGAGCTTGTTGGGCCTGAAACTATTTTGGCGACTAACACTTCATCTTTATCGATTACAGAGATTGCTTCTGCAACTAAGAGACCTGACAAGGTTATCGGAATGCACTTCTTCAACCCTGTTCCAATGATGAAACTAGTTGAAATCATTGCAGGTCTTGCAACTTCTGAAGAAACTAAAAAGACAGTTGTAGAGCTTTCTGAGAAACTTGGCAAAACACCAGTTGAGGTTGCTGAAGCTCCTGGATTTGTTGTAAATAGAATCTTGATTCCTATGATTAACGAGGGTTGCGGAATTTTGGCTGACGGAGTTGCAGATGCTAAGGGTATCGATTCAGCAATGAAGCTTGGTGCTAACCATCCAATGGGACCTCTTGAACTAGGAGATTTGATTGGTCTTGATGTATGCCTTGCTATCATGAACGTTCTTTATGAGGAATACGGCGATCCTAAGTACAGACCTAATGTTCTTCTTAAGAAGATGGTTCGCGCTGGTAAACTAGGCCGTAAGACAGGCGAAGGCTTCTACGATTACAGCAAATAAGTTGAGACAAAGGCTTCTACGATTGCAGTAAATAAGCCTGGACGAAGCAAAATATTTTGTAAAAATAGCCACTCTATGTACATTAGCACAGGGTGGCTTTGAATTTGCAATAATAAATCGCTATAAAGACTGAAAATCAATCCTCACAGCGATTTTTACCAACTATTTTTGTACTATAAGCAGATTTTACCAACTCTTTTGTTAAATTAGTCGACTTATAGATAATTTTTCCCCTTGAGAGCAGATTTAACACCGGCGAGCATTGTGTAATTTGCAAGGAAATATCCCGCCTTGCCGTCAGCCTCCATTTGAGATATCAATGAATTTGCATCCCCATTGATTACCTCATGACCCGGCAGCCGCTCAGATATGGTTTTTTCTAGCAAATCGGCTGATTCACCTAGCACATAAACTGCATTGAGAGGGGAGTCTTTTAATTGCTCGAACAAAATAGACTCAACCCATGAATCGTCGAAACCGTCAGCTTCGTGCCTATTTATGCCTATGAGAAGATTGTAAGGTGCCTTCGACTTTGCCACCAAATCTATTGAAAGATTTGCGCCGGCAGGGTTTTTGACAAGATTAAGGAAACTGTCGTGACCGTTGAATTTGAACTTTTGAAGTCGCCCGTTGCCCACTTTGATGGTGGACAAAACCTCATACATTTTTTTCTCTGAAAGATTATCAGATAGACCGACTGAAAGTGCAGCAGTTGAATTATAAACCATGTAAATCGCATCTTCAGGAGCCTTGTATTCTCTACCAGCAAGCGTGAAATCACGCCCGTGAACATTTTCGGCAACAAAATCCGGCGTTTGATGGGTATATCCGCATGAACAGTTGAACACGCCTAGGTGATCATATACCCGTTCGGAATATTCAAGATTCTTGCCGCATTTTGGACATTTTACATCAACAAAACAGCCAGCATCAGGACAGTGCACGCTGTAATAGGTTTTTTCGTTTTCGACAAGGCTAGCAAGATAACTTGCCATAGGATCATCGCCATTTACAAACAGCGCACTTTCATTTGGAAAAGATTTTGCCATCTTTTCAGCAAGCTCTTTTGCACCACCGAATCTGTCGACCTGGTCCTGAAATAAATTGGTAATGACAATTTTGTCGGGATGAATCGCTTCAGAAATTTTGCCGAGATTTCCCTCATCTACCTCGAGAACAAGCACATCCCCGGGCACATTCATTGAGAAATCAGAATGTTTGATCAGCGTTGTTGTGATGCCTATATAAACATTCGCACCGTTATCATTGGTTGTGACCTCATAGCCGCAAGCCCTATAAAAATCAACGATATACTTAGTTACAGAAGTTTTTCCATTGGTCCCCGTAACCATTATAACCTTTTTCGGTACATTGAATTTGTGCAGCAAATTGGGCGAAAGCTTTAACGCTAGCTGACCAGGCGAACCCGAGCCCTTGCCAATTAACGAAGCCACCTTAAGTGCAAGTTTACTTATTCCCAGTACTATTTTACTCATAAAATACCTTTCCTCGTTTATCTTTTGCTATATTTTGCGATTTATTTTTCTCTACTTTAGACAAAGTATTATACCACAAAATATCAAAGAAATCACAAATAGCACGCAATTTATTAGTTCGATTTACTCTAGGGCTTATCAATCTTATTTCCTCTAAAATGATTTGAATTTAGGTGCATAAATTTCACACATAGTTTTTCACAAAAAAAAGAACGTACGTTCTTGACTTTTTGAAAAAATATGGGATAATAAACATAGTTAACATAGCATCAGCATCAAGGAGGTGTATCGATGTCTAAACTGAAAAAAGATACAATTAAAGCAAAGGGTGTTGAGATACAAGTTTATACAAGAGATTTTAAGAATGATTTTGTTAGCTTGACGGATATAGCAAGATATAAAAATGCGGAAGAACCTAATGTTGTTATAGCAAATTGGATGAGAAACTATAACACAATTGAATATTTAGGCATATGGGAGCAATTAAATAATCCAAATTTCAAACCCACCGAATTCGAGGGGTTTTTGAAAAAATCGGGCAGTAATGCCTTTACATTATCTCCTAAAAAATGGGCAGAAAGCACAAATGCCAAGGGTTTATTTGTAAAAGCAGGTAGAGGTGGAGGAACATATGCCCATAAGGATATTGCATTTAAATTTGCTGCATGGATTTCAGCAGAATTTGAACTTTATATCATTAAAGATTATCAAAGATTAAAGGATGATGAAAATTCGAAATTATCTTTATCTTGGAACTTAAATAGAGAAATTTCAAAAATAAACTATAAAATTCATACAGATGCAATTAAAGAATATTTATTAAATGATTTAACTAAGGAACAATTGTCATACCAATATGCAAGTGAGGCAGATATGCTGAACGTTGCACTGTTCAATAAGAGCGCAAAGCAATGGAGAGAAGAAAATCCAGAACTTAAAGGTAATATTAGAGACTATGCAAGCCTTAATGAGCTTTTGGTACTTGCAAATATGGAAAGTTACAATGCGATTCTGATTTCCAACGGTGTGGGACAAAAAGATAGAATGATAGAGCTCCGAAATTTAGCGAGGAAGCAGTTATTATCTCTTACGAATATAAATAAAAATATAAAATCTGAAGAAAACTACTGATAAAATGAGAGTATATCAAATATGACAGGAGAATTTGATGTGGAAGATAGGAAGTATATTGCAATAGATCTTAAGTCATTCTATGCGTCAGTTGAATGCGTAGATCGAGGACTTGACCCACTCAATACATATTTAGTGGTGGCGGATGAATCAAGAACAAGCAAGACGATATGCCTTGCAGTTTCTCCTGCGTTGAAATCTCATGGAGTGCCTGGAAGACCTAGATTATTTGAAGTTGAGCAGATTGTTAATGAAATAAATGCTACAAGAGCGATGAACGTAAATTTAAAGAAACTTAGTGGAAAAAGCTATGCGATGAGATTAGTAAACCAAAGGAAAGATATCGGAATCAAATATTATATTGCAAAGCCTAGAATGGCAAGGTATATAGAAGTTAGCAAGCAGATTTACGGTGTTTATCTAAGATATGTAGCACCTGAAGATATACATGTCTATTCTATTGATGAGGTATTTATTGATGCTACACCGTATTTGAGAACTTACTCAATGACGCCAAAAGAGCTTGCAATGAAGATGATATCGGATGTACTTGATGAGACTGGAATTACTGCGACTGTGGGAATAGGAACCAATCTTTATCTTGCAAAAATCGCTATGGATATTGTGGCTAAACATATTGAAGCTAATGCTGATGGGGTTAGATTGGCAGAACTGGATGAACTTTCATATAGAAGGCTTCTTTGGGGGCATACGCCTATAACAGACTTTTGGAGAGTGGGTAAGGGTTATAAGAAAAGGCTCGCAAGCGTTGGAATACATACGATGGGTGATGTTGCGAGATGTTCACTTGGTGGTCGAGAGGATTTTCATAATGAGGATTTACTGTATAAGTTGTTTGGTGTAAACGCTGAGCTTTTGATTGATCATGCATGGGGCGTGGAGCCTTGCAGAATAAGTGATATCAAAGCTTATACTCCGTCATCAAACAGCATCAACTCAGGGCAGGTTTTAAAGGAACCTTATAATTTTAAAGAGGCAAGGATAGTTATCAGTGAAATGGCAGATGCCTTATCGCTTGACCTGCTTGAGAAGGATTTATTGACCGATGGTATTAGCCTAACAATCGGCTATGATGTTGAGAATATATCTGATCCTCATAGGCGGGGAAGATATAAGGGGGAAATTATAAAAGATGGATACGGGAGACTAATTCCGAAGCCTGTTCATTCGAGTTGCAATTTAGGTGATTATACAAATTCAAGTGATGTGATTGTTAGAACTATGCTAGGTCTGTATGACAGAATTGTAGGCAAAGATATGCTTGTAAGGCGTATAACTATTGTGGCAAATAATGTGCTGAAATCGAGCGTTGTTGCTGACAAAGTAAGAGAGAATTCGAAATCAGTGGAACAGATATCACTTTTTGATATAAGGGAAGACCATACAAAAGAAGATAGTTCAAAAGAAAATACCTCAAATGATGAAGAGAGCATAGCCAATGCAATGTTGAAGATTAAAAAGAAGTACGGAAAGAACGCAATCTTAAAGGGGACTAGCTATCAAGAGGGTGCAACAGCGAGGGAAAGAAATAGTGAAATTGGAGGTCATAAGGCATAGCTGTGAAAAAGGACATATATAAAAATATCAATGAACTCTTAGGTAGTGAAGAGAACGGAAACTATGATGATATTATTAATTTATCAAGACCCTTATCTAGAAAACATCCGAAAATGTCGCTGCATGATAGAGCCGCTCAGTTTGCACCTTTTGCAGCATTGACCGGATATGAGGATGCAATTTCTGAAGAGGGTAGACTAACAAAAACGAGGAGAACAGTTAGTGATGAGGATATTCGAAGTATAAACTCAGAGCTTCAAAAATTAGTTGCCATGGTTAATGAATATAAATATGGTGTAAAATGTTTTAAGAGCGAATTTATAAATAAAGAAAGACCGATTGCAGAAATTGAATATTTTGTTCCTGATGAAAAAAAGGCAGGAGGAAGCTATGTCAAGGATAAGTGCCGCATAAGAGAGGTGGATCTGAACAATAAAATGATAATTACTGAGGGTGAAAAATGTATAAGTATTGATGAGATTGCCAGTATAGCAGTGGTTGAGAGTCTTTAGATAAAATTGAGAATTTCTAGATAAATTCGCTGAGAAAAAGGTTTCAAATTCTCAACCAGAAAATTTAAGATTTAAAAGGAGATTTAAAAGGAGGAAGATAAATGGATACTAAAATTTTGTGTTATGCGAGATGCAGTACATGCAAGAAGGCTTTAAAATGGATGGATGAATATGGATATAAATACGATAGCAGACCTATCGACACAGAAAATCCTAGTGCTGCTGAAATCAAAAAATGGCATGAGGCAAGTGGTCTACCATTAAAAAGGTTCTTCAATACAAGCGGAGTAATATATAGAGAGATGGGGCTTAAAGATAAGTTGAAAGATATGAGCCAGGAGGATCAATATAAACTTCTTGCGAGCGATGGAATGCTTGTAAAAAGGCCGCTATTAGTAGTGGAAGATGCTGGAAAAATAAGAGCCTATCCGGGCTTTAGGGAAAAAGAATGGACTGAGATATTGGATTAGATTAAATAGAATCAACATAAATAAGAAGCCTCACTAGCTAAATCGAATGATTTAACTAATGAGGCTTTTGTTTACTCTTTGATTCTAAGTGAACGCATTGCATTGAGAATGGCTAGGACGGTAACTCCCACATCGGCGAAAACAGCCATCCAGAGATTTGCAAGTCCAAGTGCTCCAAGAGCTAGGAAGATGAGCTTGATGCCAATTGCGAATATTATGTTTTCCTTGCATATCCTTACAGTCTTTTTTGCGATTGAAACTAGAAGCGGCAGTTTGGCAATGCTATCTGTCATCATGACAACATCAGCAGCTTCAATTGCAGCATCTGATCCGAATGCTCCCATTGCTACCCCAACATCGCTTATTGCAAGTACAGGGGCGTCATTGATTCCATCTCCGACAAAGGCAATTGCGTGCTTAGATCCTTGTTCATTTCGTTTGTTGATCAAGTCAGCAATAACAGATACCTTGTCCTGTGGAAGCAGCTGAGCAACATAATTCGTTAATCCTATCTTCTTAGATACATAGGCTGCAGAGGATTCGAGATCACCGGTCAACATTAGGAGATTAGGTATACCAAGGGCTCTAAGCTTGGATATGGTTGATTCGCTTTCTTCTCTAATTTGGTCGCTGATTTCTATTGTTCCAAGAAATTCTAGTGTTAGATCGTCAGCCTCCATTAATCCTGCGGTCTGTGCCACATATACTATGGAAGCAACGCTATTTGTAATTTTTACTCCGGACAAGACATCATCTGCAATTCCTATATCGTCCATCAATTTCTTATTACCGACAAAATATGTGATTTTGCTATCAGAAACCTTGACTCCTCGGCCTGGAATTTCCTCTTGAGAAGCAGTTGCATTTAAAATTGACTGTTTTGTTGCATCAGTCAGATTAAGCTCCGCATATCGTGAAATTGCTATGGCTATTGGATGCTCAGATAGATGTTCGCACGCATAAGCGGCCTTAAGGATTTTTGCTTGCTCAACTCCCTCTGCTGTATTTATGTTGTCAACGGCGAACACACCCTTTGTTAGAGTTCCTGTCTTATCAAACGCAATGGTATCAAGTCTTGCAAATGCTTCAAGATAGCTGCTTCCCTTGACTATCATTCCCTTTGATGAGGCTGCGCCTATGCCTGCGAATAGAGACATTGGAACAGAAATCACAAGTGCACAAGGACAAGAAATTACCAGAAATGTCATTGCTCTGTAGAGCCACTGATTAAAGGTATCAAAGCCCAGTATAATAGTTGGGACAATTGCAAGAAGAATAGCCAAACCAACTACAATCGGAGTGTAGTATTTTGCAAATTTTGTGATGAATCTCTCCATGTGAGTTTTGCGCAATGAGGAAGATTCAACCATTTCTAGAATTTTGCCGACTGCAGAATCCTCAAATGCAGCGGTTACACGGATTTCTAAAAGTCCGTTGCCGTTGATAAATCCACTAGTGACTTCTTCGCCGGAACTTACATCGCGAGGCATGCTTTCACCTGTGAGGGCAGAGGTGTCAAGAGAAGATTTTCCTGATATAACTGTGCCGTCTACAGGGATTTTTTCGCCAGCCTTAACGACGATTAAATCGCCAACTGCAAGTTCTTCCGGTTTGACTGTGATGTAGTCATTGCCGATCTTCTTCGTAGCGAAATCAGATTTTATATCCATAGCCTCTGAAATGGACCTTCTACTTTTGTCGACTGCAAAGTCCTCAAAGAACTCACCGATACTGTAGAATAACATAACACCTGTGGCTTCGGGGTATTGGCCGACATAGATGGCTCCAATAGTAGAGACAAGCATTAGAAAATTCTCGTCAAGGGTATCTCCTCTAAAAATACTCTTCAAAGCTTCCCATATTACCTCATAACCTGCTAATACATAGGCGGCAAAGAAGAACGCTTCAATATTATATATGTAGCCACAGCCTAAAAGGAAGGCAGCTGAGAAAATTTTAATCAGATCT
>JAQYRL010000039.1 GCA_028725765.1 Clostridiales bacterium | reverse complement strand
AAGACTGATAAGCAAAGGATACTATGACTTATCCAATGCGTATCAGTCCATGCACGTCAACTATTGAAACCGCCGTGTACGTGAACCGTACGCACGGTGGTGTGAGAGGACGGGAGTTAGTCACTCCCTCCTACTCGATTGAAATAGAATATTTTGGGTCTAGAACACTTGTTTGCACAATATATGGGGCATATTGGCATACGTGACACTTTTTCACCTCTAAGGTGGCACTAAAAACATAGATTTCCCTATTTTGGCCATAAAAATGTTGAAAAGTGGTGGAAAGTGGTGTAAAATGGTGTAAACAAAAATCAATGTGGATGAGTGTCTGCTTTAGTAATACGAGGTGTAGGCTATGTTTATGGGGACATATAACAATTCAATAGACGGAAAGAATCGGATGATTGTTCCCGTTAAGCATAGGGAAAGTCTTGGTGGCAGATGCATTTTGACAAAAGGCCTTGATAAATGTCTATACATTTATACACTGTCTGATTGGGAAAAACAAATGGATAAGATTTCAAATATGCCCGAATCAGATCCTAAGGTAAGAGCTTTTATAAGGCATTTTTGTGCTAACGCCGTAGAGTGCGAGTTTGATAAACAGGGGAGAATAGTGATTCCTGCAGAACTCAAAGCATATGGCGAATTTTCAAAAGAACTTGTGACGATGGGCGCTATGAAAAAAATCGAAATCTGGGCAAAGGAAGTCTGGGATGCAAATGAAGATGGCCACAAGATGGACACCGAAGCCTTTAACGACGCCTTGTCTTTGTACCAATTTTAGACAGAGGTAAACAAGATGCCAACCAAGATCGGTAATAACCGAGAAAAAGTCGCAGATTACAATCACATAACTGTTTTGGCGAAAGAAGCTATAGAAACTCTTAAGATTCAGCCGAATGGAATTTATGTGGATGGCACATTAGGCGGCGGTGGTCACAGCGCTCTTATATGTGAGAAACTAGGCGAGGAGGGCACTCTTATCGGGATTGATAGAGATGTGGATGCTCTTTCAGCAGCTGAGGGAAGGCTAAGCAAGTATCACTGTAAAAAGATTTTTGTTCATAATAACTACTCGGACATAAAAGAAGTTTTAGGGGAACTTTGTTCTGAGGGAAAGATTGGGAAAGATAAAATAGATGGAGCGGTTTTAGATTTGGGGGTTTCCTCCTTCCAACTGGACAATGAGGAAAGGGGATTTTCGTACATGAAGAAATCGCCGCTCGACATGAGAATGGACAAGGAAGAAAGTTTATCTGCCTATGATGTTGTAAATGGATATGACGAAAGAAGTCTGGCGAATATCATTACAAAATATGGCGAAGAGGCTTGGTCTAAGAGAATTGCAAAATTCATAGTTAATGCGAGAGACGAAAAACCA
Organism: Clostridiales bacterium; assembly: GCA_028725765.1. Classification (GTDB taxonomy): domain Bacteria; phylum Bacillota; class Clostridia; order Peptostreptococcales; family Anaerovoracaceae; genus S5-A14a. The sequence continues at coordinate 32,078 of JAQYRL010000039.1, read as the reverse complement.
ATAGAAAATACAGAGGAATTGGTTGACGTTATCAAGGCGGCAATCCCAGCTAGGGCTAGAAGAGAAGGGCCGCATCCTGCCAAAAGAACTTTTCAGGCGATTAGGATTGAAGTTAATCAGGAACTTGCACATCTAGAAAAAGCTGTTTCAGATTTTTGTGATTGCTTAGACCTCGGAGGAAGACTTTGTATAATTTCTTTTCACTCTCTTGAGGACAGAATAGTAAAGAACATAATAAGCAAAAGGGCAAACCCTTGCACTTGTCCGCCAGAATTTCCGGTTTGCGTTTGTGGGAAAATTGCGGATATACGAAAGATTTCGGGGAAACCAATTCTACCTTCGAAAGAAGAAGTTGAACAAAATCCCAGATCGAGGAGTGCAAAAATGAGGGTCTGTGAAAAAATATAGTTTAATTGACATTGTGGGGGATTAAGATGGCTAGAAAACAAAAAGTTAAAATTGTCTTTTTCATACTAATGATTGGACTAGTTCTTGCTTTTATGGTTTTAGCTGAAGCGTTTAACGCCACTATACAGCATGAGAACAATGAGTATTCTAAAACGAATGCTGATATGCAAGGCGAGATAGATACGCTTAAGGTAAAAGTTAAATCATCCAATAACATTGAGAACATAGAAAAAGTCGCAATTGAAGACCTTGGAATGGTTTACCCCGGCGATGAACAATGTGTTTATTTAACAGAAAATGATAAGCCAAAGGGGGGCTTTGCGGCTATGCTAAAAAGTCAGGCGTACAACTAGTTAAATAAATAAGAGAATAAAAGCCGGACATGCTAATATCGATATACTGTCTGGCTTTTTATTTTGTACATACATATGCTATAATTCAAGGGGACAATTACCATGATTCACGTGGAAAGAAATAAAACTGGAAACATCAGTAAGAACAGGATTGCATTCCTGTTTATTTACGTGATGTTAGCTTTAGTATTTCTTGTTTTTAGGCTGGCGTGGGTGCAGGTAATAAATGCTGATGAATACAGAGATAGGGCTGTAAGACAACAAAAGGGCGATGTGCCAATAGAAGCCAAGAGGGGCACAATCTATGACAGAAGTGGCAAACCACTGGCTGCCAGCGTTATGTCATACAATGTCTGGGTTAGACCACAGATAGTGAAAAATGAGTATAAGGGTGCTAAACTCGATGACTTGTCAGAAAAGATTGCATCAATAACGGGGGATGATAAGAACGATATTTTGGGTGTTTTGAATTCCGACACACCCCTTCTTAAGATGAGCCAATATCTTGAAAAAAGTCAACTTGATAAGTTGAAGGAGCTGCAGATACCTAGTATGCAGGTTGCTGAAGCAAGTAGACGTTCATATCCGATGGGTGACTTTGCTTCACATTTACTAGGTAGTGTCAACAGCGAAAACCAAGGCAGAAGTGGACTTGAACTTGAATATGATAAATATCTTAGTGGTGTTGCTGGCAGATGGATAAGGAGTGGTGACGTACATGGAGACCCACTTACATTTGGGTCTGAATCGTATTTTGAGGCAGAAGATGGTCTCAATGTGGTAACCACTATAGATGAGGTTTTGCAACATTATCTTGAAACTTCTATAAAGAATGGATTTAAGAAATATAAGCCCGAGAACATTCAAGCTGTAGTTATGGATCCTAAGACTGGTGATGTCCTTGCGATGGCTACAGTGCCTGGCTTTGATCCAAACAAACCTTCTGTTCCCGTAAACCCAGAGGACAAGAAAGCCTTCAGCAAAATGAGTGATAGCGAAAGGGCGGATTATCTTAGTAGGCTATGGACTAATCCTGTTGTAAGTAGCCTCTATGAACCAGGATCAACTTTAAAAACTATAACAATATCAGCGGCCCTTGAGGAAGGACTAACAACTCCGGATGAACACTTTTATTGTAATGCCTCGGTAAAAGTCGGGGATAGAACAATAAGCTGTTATAACAAAACTGCTCATGGTAACGAAACGTTGCAAGAGGCTCTTGCGAATTCTTGCAATGTAGTTATGGTGGCACTCGGGCAGAGACTTGGCGGAGAACGCTTGTACAAATACTTAAACTTATTTGGACTTACAGAAAAAACAGGAATTGACCTGCCAGGTGAGGCTTACCCACTTGTTCCAGCACTAGAGTCTGTAAGCGAAGTGACAAGAGCTAACATAGCTTTCGGACAGGGACTTGCAGTAACACCAATAGAGATGTGTCAAGCAGTTTCCGCTATAGGTAATGAAGGAATTTTGCTTAAACCAAGGGTGGTTAAAGAGCTGACAGATAAAAATGGAAAGGTTGTAAAAAAGTTTCCTGTTGAGGTCAAGAAAAAAGTTTTGTCAAAATCAACGGCTCAAGAGACCTTGGCGGCAATGGAACTAATGGCTCAGAGAAATGGTCGCACGGTAGTAATACCTGGCGTTAGGATCGCTGCAAAAACAGGTAGTGCAGAGAAACCAATTAATGGCGTGTATTCTGATAAAATTTATGGTTCCATGGTGTGCTTGGCTCCTGTAGAAGATCCTAAACTTGCAATAATCATAATGGTTGATTCTCCAGCACCCGGTCTATTCGGTGTTACAACGGCCGGCCCAATGATTAAGGAGTTTTTCGAAAAGGCGTTCCCATATATGGGTATTGAACCTAATCTTACAGATGAGGAGAGAGACAAACTCAACAAAACACAGAAGTCTGTTCCTGCAGTTTCTGGTAAGACTATAAAGGAAGCAAAAGAAATCCTTCAAAATGCAGGGATCGATTATAATATTGTTAATGATCCTGGAGATGATAGCGTGACGGTGAAGTCACAGCATCCTCTACCAGGCAATAAGATAAACAATACAGAAAGCGTATATCTTTATATTGATTGATTGAGCAACAAAAGGTATGCGAAGTAAATGGAGAAAAGATGAAATTTAATATCCAAGAATGCAAAAAAGTTTTGAACGCACAAATATATACCGCAGATGGACCAAAAGAGTTCGAAAAAGTATTTATAGATTCCAGGGAAGCGATAAAATTTCAAAGCGAGTCAAAGCAACAGGAAAGTATAGCTTTTTTTGCAATTGTTGGAGAAATCCACGATGCACATAAATTTGTGGGAGAAGTAATAGACGGTGGCTGCCAAACTCTGTTTTTGAGCGATGAAGATGTTGCGGAAAAGGCTGTTTTGCAGGCCAAGAAAACGTCAAAAAATATTAACATTATTTTGGTTGAAAATACAACAGATGCACTTTCAAAACTAGCGGAGTACCATCTAAATCGAATTAATCCAAAAAAAATCGCAATAACAGGCAGCATGGGTAAAACTACTACCAGGGATATGGTGTATGCGGTTTCTGCAAGCAAGTACAGGACAGGTAAACCGATTAAAAACTACAACAGCCTGATAGGTGTAAGCATGACCGTTCTTGAATATGACATGGATGTTGAGGTTGCGGTAATTGAAGTAGGGATGGAAAGTCTTGGAGAAATTCACAAAATAGTTGAATGGGTAAAACCTGACATAAGTATAATAACATATATAGGTCTTACTCATTTAGAACAACTTGGCAGTCAAGAAAATATCTACAAAGCGAAGATGGAAATCACTGATTTTCTTGATAAAGATGATCTTCTGATAATCAACCAAGATTCACCATTGCTTAACAAGAATACTATCGTAGGTCAATATGAAATAATATCGGTCGGCAGTTCAGAAGACTGTGACTACAGGATTTCGGATTGCCATGATTACGGACAAAAAGGAATAGACTTCAAACTTGGATTTTTAGAAGATAACAAAACAATGGATATTGATTTGCCAATTCCAGGTGCTCACAATAGATATAATGCGGCACTTGCAATAGCAGCAGGAGAAGCTGTTGGAATAAATTCAAAGGATGCTGTAGAGGCTCTTCATAAACTTAGACGAACAGGTATGAGGCTTGAATTTAAGGACAATGGAGTTATCAGGGTTATGGATGACAGTTATAGTTCTTTCCCTGAAGCTGTTAGGAGTGCAATTGATACACTTGTAAGCACTGAAGCCAGACGTAGAATTGCAATTTTGGCAGGGATGAACGGATGGGCGGATATCTCAAGGAAGGTACATAGAGAAGTTGGCGAATATGTTGTAGAAAAAAACTTGGATATGTTGATTTGTGTTGGACAACATACTGATGATATGGCGTCTGCGGCATTTCGCAAAGCTAGAGAAGATAACAAGCAGTGCAAAGTAATTTTTGTGTCGGAGAAAGATATTTTGTTCAAGTTACTTCCATCGCTTATTGAGCCTGAAGATTTGATTTTGGTCAAAGGATCCAGAATGTATGCTATGGAAGATGTTGTCGATAAATTGCTAGGAATTTTCAGCATTTAAGTATTATTGAGGAGTTTCGGCATTGAATCAACATAAAAAATTTAGAAATGTGAAAGAGGTTTGATATGTACCAATCATATTCGTTTTATACAATCTGTATAGCGTGTATAGCGTGTGGGGCATTGATGAGTGCAATTTATACGTTGAGGCTAATCTTAAGGCTAAGGACAGAACAATTCGGGCAGTTCATAAGGGAAGATGGCCCGAAGGCTCATCTATCAAAGCAGGGAACACCAACTATGGGTGGAATCGCAATATTTGCAACTATTGCTCTCTGCTCGATGATTTTTGCGGAGAATAAGATGCAATGTTTAATTATGGTTTTAGTTTCCTTCTTATTCGGATTGATTGGATTTTTGGACGACTACCTTAAGATTGCAAAGAAACAAAATTTAGGTCTGAATGCTTGGCAAAAGCTGGCGCTACAAATTTTATTTGGGATATTCATAGCGGTGTATATGCTCAAATTTAGTGGCCATGGCTCTGAAATTTGGGTGCCTTTTTATAATGATTTTGTTGATATGGGAGTGATTTTTGTACCCTTTGTTGTTTTTATCATGGTAGCTATGGTAAACTCTGTTAATTTAACCGATGGGCTTGACGGGCTTTCGTCAGGGGTTACGACTCTAGTTTGCATATTTTTTGGCTTTTTAGCAATTAAATTTGACGAAGGGACTACTGCAATATTTGCTTTTGCTACAGCCGGTGCTTGCCTAGGTTTCTTATTTCACAATAGATATCCTGCAAAAATATTCATGGGAGATACAGGGTCTATGACGCTTGGCGGTGCTGTAGCAGTGATGGCAATAATGATGAGGGCGGAACTCTTCCTTCCTATAGCAGGTATAATATATGTGCTTGAGGCATTGTCCGTCATAATTCAGGTTGGATCGTATAAACTAAGAAAAAAGAGGGTTTTCAGGATGGCACCTATACATCATCACTTCGAACTGGGCGGAATGAAGGAGTACAACGTTGTATTCATGTTTTGGGCAATTACAGGAATTGCATGTATAGTCGCATACTGCAGCACATTGATATAGATTTTCTGAATGCAGTGAGCCAGCAATATAGTAGAGAATGAACAAATCTTCAAAATATCTACATTGAATATAATTGTGGATTTTAAGATTTTAAGAGATATACAAAATAGCCGTTAGGAGGCTTGAAATGAATAGTGACAAAAATTTACATAATTTTGACCCAAAAGATAAGAAAATTCTTGTAATAGGGCTTGGGAGAAGTGGAATTGCTGCATCTCAGGTTCTTTGTCGCCTTGGGGCAAAGGTATGGGTTCAAGACAACAAAACAGTTGAACAAATCGACGGGCAGCTCCTGTCGTTTTTTAAGAACTCAGGTGTTGGAATGTACTTAGGCACAGAGCCTTCAATAGAGGAGACTTATGATATAATCGTTGTAAGTCCGGGGGTGGATCCAAACCTAGAGTGGATTTCAAAGTTTAGAGAATCTGGTTGTGAGGTAATAGGAGAACTGGAACTTGCATATAGAATGAGCAATGCCCATTTTGTTGCAATCACAGGGACTAATGGTAAAACTACAACTACCACTCTTACTGGTGAAATTTTTCGAAAGGCCGGGATGAAAACGCATGTTGTTGGAAACATCGGGACCGCGGTTATAACTGAATCTACAGAAGCTTCTGAAGATGACTGGATGATAACTGAGGCTTCGAGTTTTCAACTTGAAACAACGGTGGACTTCAAACCTCATGTTGCAGCTCTTCTGAATTTGACACCTGACCACCTTAATAGACACAAAACAATGGAAGCTTATGGCAAGGCGAAGGCCAAAGCTTTTCAGAATCAGACAAAGGATGATTTTGCTGTTGTCAATGCTGACGATGAAACCTGTGTAAAACTGGCAAAAGAATATGCGGGTCATCTTGTGCTTTTCAGCAGGCGACATACAGAAGGGGTTAACTGTTTTGTTGAGGATGAATGGATAAAAATACTCGATTTATCTGGAAAAGTAGTTGAGATAATGCCGGTTGACGAAGTGAAACTGGTCGGAGCGCATAACCTTGAAAATGTACTAGCAGCTATAACGATTGCATATTTCTCGGGAATCGATATAAATGATATAAGATCAGCGGTTGAAGCTTTTAAGGGTGTCGAGCATAGGATGGAACCTGTTGGAGTGATTGATGGAGTGCATTATTATAACGATTCCAAAGGAACTAATACGGATGCTACAATTACAGCCCTTAGAGCACTTTCTGGGAATATAATATTGATTGCGGGGGGAGATTCAAAGGGACAGGATTTTTCGTCTTTGGCTGAAGAATTTGACGGTAAGGTTAAAGCGCTTGTGTTACTAGGCAGAGATAGAGAGCATATTGCAAAGGCTGTTAGAGCCAAGGGGTTTGACAAAATATATGAAGAGAAAACTATGAAGGACTGTGTGTTTAAAGCGGCCTCATTGGCATGCGATGGGGATAATGTATTGCTTTCACCTGCGTGTGCTAGTTGGGATATGTATGATAATTTTGAACAGCGGGGAGATGATTTCAAGTCCTGGGTTGATGCCATGCAGAAATAGTATGAGGAAGATATGGGAAGAACCAAACTGTTTATAACAAAGAAAATAGGGCCAATGGATTTTCCGTTGATGATTACCACTTTGCTTCTTGTTCTAATTGGTATAGTGGCTGTTTTTAGTGCAAGTTTTTACAGTTCAATCAGTGAGTCGGGATCGCCATATGGCTTCGCTATTAAACAGGTGGTTTTCGCTATTATGGGACTAGTTTGCATGGTGCTTGCAACCAAGATGAATTATCATGTGTGGAGAACTTTTGCCATACCAATATTGGGTGTGAGTTTCTTCCTTTTGGTCATTGTAATTGCTGGTGCCGGTACTACTGTTAACGGTGCAACAAGATGGATTAGAATTTTTGGGTTCTCATTGATGCCCGGAGAAATCAGCAAATTCAGCATGATTATAGCGACGGCGGCATACATATCTGCAAAGCCTAAGAGAATCAATACTCTGAAAGGACTTTTTCCTATCATTATTTGCTTGGGGCTTGCATGTGCTTTAATAATGAAGCAACCGAGCCTTTCTGTTGCGGCGACACTTGCCGTTATAATAATGTGCATGCTCATTGTGGCGGGTCTTAATAAGACTTTTTTAATCGGAGGTGGAGCGCTTTTTGCTGTTGCACTAATTTTTGCTATAATTGGAGATAGAGATGGATATAGATTTGCCAGGGTAACAGGCTTTTTACATCCTTTTAAGGATGCATCAGGTGATTCGTTTCAGGTCGTTCAATCTCTTATGGCATTGGGAAGCGGAGGCATCTTCGGTGTTGGCATAGGAAAAAGCATACAAAAGACTATGTACCTACCAGAGCCACATAATGATTTTATCATGGCAATTATAGGGGAAGAAGTCGGATTTATAGGGATATTGGTTATTATAATTCTTTACGTTATCCTAATCTGGAGAGGCGTGATAATAGCGATCAATGCGCCAGATTTGTTTGGTACATTGCTTGCAACCGGGATTGTATCAATGGTATCCGCTCAGGTTATATTTAATATAGGCGTTGTAACTTCTAGTTTGCCAGCGACGGGGATTGCGCTGCCTTTTATAAGTTATGGCGGAAATGCATTAATAATTTTTATGACTTGTTCGGGAATACTTTTGAACATATCTAAAAAAAGAACGATAGAAAGAAATTATACAGTCGAGAAATATATTATTTAGTACAAAATATTATCATTTCAAGCGTATTCAAATATTAGAAGCTAGAAATTAAAATTGTATGGAGCAATACGTATGAGGGCAATAATTAGCGGAGGCGGTTCAGGAGGACACATTTTCCCTGCACTTGCAATAGCTGACAAAATAATGGAGAAAGAACCAGATTCTGACATTCTTTACATTGGCATGGATATGACGATGGAAGGAAAAATCGTTCCAGAGCACGGATATAAGTTTGAACAGATTTCAGGAAGATGGTTTGAAAAGAATCCTCTAGGAATTATGAAATTGACTTCAGCTGTTTTGAAGGGAATTGCAAAGAGCCGCAGAATAATAAGAAGATTTAAACCTGATTGCGTAATAGGTACAGGTGGATATGTATCTTTTCCGGTGATAATTGCTTCAAGACTCGAAAAGGTTCCATGCTATATACACGAGCAAAATGCATTTCCAGGATCTGCAAACAGAACCCTAGAAAGATTTGTCAACAAAGTATTTCTAGCATACCCCGAAGCAACATCGTACTTTAAACAACCGCAAAAGCACGTCTACACTGGCAACCCTGTAAGAAAAGAGTTTTTTACTATTGATAGAGAAAATTCACGAAAGAAGCTTGGCATACCTATAGAAAGTTTCCATGTTTTGATGATGGGAGGAAGCCTTGGTGCTGGAGCAATAAATAGTCTGGCAGAGGGAATAATAGATTGGCTAAAGGATGAACCTGAGTACAGCATTTCCTTTATAACGGGCCACAAAAACTATGAAGATGTAAAAAAAAGTCTAGATGAAAAAGGCCTTTTGGAGAATAATCACGTTAGTGTCATGGGGTTTTCTGATGATATGCCTGATCTTATTTCAGCGGCAGATTTGATAATCTGCAGAGCAGGAGCATTGAGTATGAGCGAGATTAATGTTGCAGGTAGGCCATCAATCTTGATTCCATTTCCTTGGGCTACTGATAATCATCAGTATTATAATGCAAAATCCGTTTCTGATCGTGGAGGAGCGATTCTAATAGAGGAAAAAGATATTGACGTTAACAAAATTATAGATATCATAAAAAAATACAAGAATAATCCTGAAGAACTTAAAAAGATGGGAGACTTGAGTTTGAGTTGTAGTTCAGGAGATGCTACGGAGAAGATATGGGATCATATAGCGAAGAGGCAATAAAGGTCCTTGAAAACACCAATGTGGTGAAAAAGGAAATCAAAAGAAAACATCCCTTTAGAAACTTTCTTATCGTTGTTTGCATATTGGGGATTATTATATACATAATGAGTACTCCTTTCTTTGATATCAAAACAATTAGAGTAAAGGGCAATCATTACTATTCTGAAAAACAGGTTATTACCTTGTCGGATGCAAAGACGGGTGTTAATATCTTCTGGGCTGCTGGTGATAGTAAGATAAGGAATAGACTTGAAAAAGATCCATATTTTGAGGACGTTTCAATAAGAAGAAGACTTCCTTCAACTCTTCTAATAAAGGTTGAGGAAAGAAAACAGATTGCAGCTGTCGAATATGGGGATCAATATGTGGTGATAGATCCAAGCGGAGTGGTGCTTAGAACAGGCAAAATAGACCCGAAACTTACTTTGATTTCAGGCTTGAAAATAAGAGAAATGAAAAAAGGAGAGAAACTCAAGGTTAAGCAGTCAAAAAGTTTTGCTAAAACTCTCAAAATGTTAGAGGCCATGGAGAAAGGCGATATATTTTTCAAAAAAACAACATTTGAAGAAGGCAAAGATGCAAATATAAGAGCATATATTTTGGATAATCTTGTAGTAAGAGGCAAGCCAGAATATGTTATGAAGAGATTAAAATCTGGAGATTTACAGAAAGTTGTTAATAATTTAGTCCAAAAAGGAAATGCTATGGGGACAATATACATAGATGAAAACAATTTTATAACTTTTTCTCCGGATATATAGTGCAAAATTTCAATTATTATGATAAAATATCCATAATATGGTGCGATAAGGAGGAGCATATATGATGCAGTTTGAAACAAGTCAAGACAAGGCAGCTGTAATCAAGGTTATAGGCGTTGGTGGCGGCGGATGTAACGCAGTTAATAGAATGCTTGAAGTTGGCCTTAAGGGCGTAGAGTTCATAGCTGTTAATACAGATAGGCAGGCACTTAATAAGTGTAAAGCTGAACTTAGAATACAGATAGGCGAGAAATTAACAAGAGGACTAGGAGCTGGCGGAAATCCGCAGATTGGTCAACAATCAGCTGAAGAGACTATTGATGATATTGCAGATATAATCAAGGGTAGCGATATGGTATTCATAACCGCTGGAATGGGAGGAGGCACAGGAACAGGTGCAGCCCCTATTATTGCTAGAGTAGCAAAAGACATGGGAATACTAACAGTTGGAGTTGTTACCAAGCCGTTCTCGTTTGAAGGTAGAAAGAGAATGACAGCAGCTGAGATGGGAATCGACTATCTCAAGGAATTTGTGGATTCTCTTGTAATAGTTCCTAATGACAAGCTTCTGAACAATTGCACCAAGAATACATCAATTTTAGAAGCATTTAGTATGGCTGATGATGTTCTGCGACAGGGTGTTCAGGGCATCGCAGACTTGATTTCTGAATTTGCTCTTATTAACGTTGACTTTGCCGATGTTAAGTCCGTAATGACAGATAGGGGCATAGCTCATATGGGAGTTGGAAAAGGAAGCGGAGAATCAAGGGCTCAGGATGCCGTTAGAGCTGCTATTGAAAGTCCTCTTCTCGAGACAACTATTGCAGGCGCAAGGGCTATTTTGTTATATGTATCAGGTGGATACGACCTTGGAATGCTTGAGGTTTCAGAGATTGCAAGCCTTGTTCAGGAACAGGCCGATGATCAAGCGATACTAATTTTCGGAGCCGCTGTAAACGAAGATATGGAAGATGAAATTGCTATAACTGTTATTGCAACAGGATTCAGCGAAGGTGCTGATAGCAAAATAGATTACAGCAGTTTTGATAACAAGGTGCCAAGAAAAGTGGTGACCGATGAAGGCCTCGAAGGAACTGAAACAACACTGGAGAAATTGTTTGAGGAACACGAGGATGACGAAGAAGATGATTCAAAATTTGATATACCTACATTCCTGAGCAATTAATTCATACGGGAGTTTAAAATAGCATTCAGAAAGCCGGTATAATAAGCCGGCTTTTTTAAAAAGTACAAAGCAGGATGTTGTATGAGAGGAATCAAGGAGATTACTTCAAAAGACAATGCAATATTTAAGCTTATTAAGAGCCTGAAGGTTAGAAAATATAGAATCCGAGAGGCTCTCTTTGTGGTTGAAGGACCAAAGCAGGTGATTGAAGCGAAAAGTAGTCGATACGATCTCAAATATTTGGTTGTAAGGCAAGACAGATTGGGATATCTGAAAGATTACGATTTCTTTGATCAAGTGGACCGACATGATTGCACGGTCATTTCTATGGATGAGCGACTGTTCAAACAAATCTCCGACACTGAAAATAACCAGGGCATTTTGGCTGTTTTGTCATATGAACCGCTATCAGAAAAAGAGTTTATGATGGAAGCCCCGTCTGATTCAAATATGCTTGTGCTGGATAAACTTCAGGATCCTGGAAATATAGGAACTCTCATAAGGACGGCAGAAGGAGCAGGGTTTAAGGGTGTCATTTTGCTAAAAGGCTCTGGTGATATGTTTAGTCCTAAGGCGATAAGGGCAGCTGGGGGAGCAATGCTTAGAATGCCGGTGATAATGATTGATGATGCGAATTCTTTGCGCAGATTATCGGATGAGTTTTCGAAGAAACTTGTAGTGACTGATGTTGAGAGCGGCGTGGCATACTACGATGCAGATTTATCTGAGAATATATTTCTAGTTATGGGCAATGAAGGTCATGGCGTTTCAAAAGAAATAATGGACATGGCAGATATAAAGATAAACATACCAACAGAAGGATTTCTCGAATCACTTAATGTGGCGACGGCAGGAGCAGTTCTTATGATGGACAGCTTGAGACAGAGTAAAAATAAAATTGGAAGAGGGAAAAGATGCTAGAGAATTTAAAAGCTATACGTGAAGAAGCTATTTCTTTGATTAAGGAAAGCAAGAATTTAAGAGAGTGTGAGGATGCCAGGATTGCAATGCTTGGCAAAAAAGGCAAGGTTACTGAGATTCTCAAAAATATGAAGAGCCTTTCTGTGGAAGAAAAGAAGGTTATGGGGAAAGAAACTAACCTTCTGAAAAAAGAAATAGAGAATTTTATAAATGAGAAGAAGGCTGAGCTTGCTGCGAATGAGAAAGCAAAGAAACTCGAGTCGGAGGCACTGGATGTAACAGAGCCTGCACCCAAGATGCGTATTGGAGCCAAACATCTTATCACCACTGTTATAGATGAGGTTGTCGACATTTTTACGGATATGGGATATGAAATCGTGGAAGGCCCTCTTGTGGATACAGTTTTTAACACTTTTGACGGACTCAATTCGCCGCCAAACCACCCAAGCAGGGACATGACAGATACCTTCTACATCAGCAAGGACAATGTTCTTAGGCCACATACAAGTTCTGTTGAGATCAGGACACTACAAAACAGGGAGGCTCCGTTTAAGATTGTCAGCCCCGGAAGATGCTTCAGATGTGATACACCTGATGCAACTCACAGTCCGATGTTCCACCAGATAGAGGGTATGATTGTAGATGAGGGTATAACGATGGCTCACCTCAAAGGAACACTTGATTATATGGCTAAGAAACTCTTTGGTGCAGAAACAAAGACAAAGTTCAGACCGCATCACTTCCCATTCACAGAGCCGAGTGCCGAGATGGATGTAAGCTGCTTTAAGTGCGGCGGCAAGGGCTGCTCAATGTGTAAGGGTAGCGGATGGATTGAAATTTTAGGCTGCGGAATGACTCATCCGAATGTACATGGCGTTGGGAATATCGATACGGAAAAATACACAGGATTTGCCTTTGGAATGGGTGTCGAGCGAATAGCAATGCTCAAGTACGGCATAGATGACATAAGATATTTCTATGAGAACGATATGAGGTTTAACGAGCAGTTTAAATAATTTGTATAGCATGAAAGTGAGGAAAGATGTTAGTTTCTTGGAAGTGGCTTCATGACTACATAAGTGTAGATGAAGATATAGTAGAATATTGCAACAAAATGATTATGAGCGGCTCAAACCTTGAAACCTGCAAGAAAGTGGGCGATGGCATTGAGGGCGTTCTAGTCGGCAAAATAGAGAAGATTGAGAAACATCCTAACGCTGATAAACTTGTTATTTGTCAGCTGAATTTAGGCAGTGAAAATTCTGCAGGAGATCCGGAATTTACTCAGATTGTTACCGGTGCAGATAACGTGTTTGAGGGAGCAATTGTTCCTGTAGCTGTTTCAGGTAGCAAAATACCAGGTCCTCTTCACGGGGCACCAGCAAAAGATGGTGGAGTTGAAATCAAATCCGGTGAGCTTAGAGGTGTTTTGTCGGACGGGATGCTCTGTTCAGCGACAGAGCTGGGGTTTGACGATAAGGTGGCACCTATGGCCAGCAAAGATGGTATCTGGATTTTGGGCGATGAGTTTGCAGATAAACTCGGATTAAAACTCGTGGACGCTCTTGATATTGAGGACTACACGATAGACTTTGAGATTACACCGAACAGACCCGACTGTCTCTCAATGATAGGTATGGCAAGGGAAACAAAGGCTACCTTCGGCAAAGAGCTTCACATGCCAGAGACAGATGTGAAGAATGCAGACTCTGACTCGAAGCCTGAAGATTTTGTTTCTGTAGAGGTTAACTCGGACGATTGTCTAAGATATACGGCAAGGGTGATAAAGAACGTTAAGATGGCTCAGTCTCCATGGTGGATGCAGCAGAGACTTATGGCAGCCGGCATGAGACCTATAAACGTCATCGTCGATATTACGAATTTTGTAATGCTAGAATATGGACAGCCTCTACACGCATTTGACGTTAGGAGCATCGAGGGCGGCAAAATAATAGTTGAACACGCAGAGAATAACGAGGTTTTCGTTACTCTTGACGGCAAGGAGAGAAAACTAGACAGCAGCATGCTAATGATAAAGGATGCTGAGAAATCAATTGCTATCGCTGGTGTTATGGGCGGTATGAACTCAGAAATAGAAGTTGATACAAAGACAGTCATACTTGAGTCAGCCTGCTTTAATGCTGATAATGTTAGGGCTACTTCTAAAAAACTTGGACTAAGGACGGAAGCCTCCAGCAGATATGAGAAGGGTGTAGATCCTAACCTTGCAATAACGGCAGCGAATCGATTTTGTCATCTTGTCGAAATGCTAGGGGTAGGTAATGTTGTGGACGGTAATGTCGATGTCTACAGAGTACCAAAGGTTTCAAAGCCAGTTAATGTTAGAGCAGCTAGAATCAACAAAGTACTTGGAACTGAGATTACTGCCGGTGAGATGATAGAAATCTTCAATTCTCTTGAATGTGATTCTAAGCTTATAGAGGGAGAGGCTGAGGATAAGGATGCGGTTATCTGCGTTTATCCGCCAACCGTAAGACAGGATCTAGAGGCTGAAGTTGATTTTGTCGAAGAAGTTGCCAGAATTTACGGTTATGATAACTTGCCGATGGAGATTCCTAAAAGTAATACTATGCCTAAGGTTACGGAAAGTTGGAAACTCAGAAAGATGGCTAGAAACACCCTGACAGCCATTGGAATGAATGAAATACAGACTATTTCGTTTGGTAGCCCATCTGATCTTGATAAGGTCAATATAGACGAAGATGGCATTGAGAGAGCCTTTGTTAAAATCATAAACCCACTCGGAGAAGACACATCAATACTGAGAACTATTTTGTTGCCGGATATGATGCAGGTACTTTCACTAAATTATTCAAGATCAATTGAGCGTGTGCAGGCATTTGAAATTGGCACGACCTTCCTTAAGAACTTTATTGAAGAGGGCGGACTACCGTATGAGGACTTTAATATATGTCTTGGAAGCTATGGGGAAGGCGAGGATTTCTTTAAAATGAAATCAAGGGTTGAGACTCTTCTATTTGAGCTTGGCATCAAGAATCCGATTTTTGAAGCGGAATCTGAGTATGCGCCATATCATCCAGGTAGGTGCGCTAGAGTATCTGTGAAGGCTGAAAACGGTGAGGAGGTTGAACTTGCAATTATGGGACAGGTTCATCCTGATGTTGCAGATAATTATGGAATTGACGCAGAAGTATATGCAGCGGAACTCATGTTAGGGCCTATTGAGGAATTCTCGAATAGGGAAATCAAGTATAAAAAACCGGCGAAATTCCCAGGAACTTCAAGGGATATAGCGTTAACCGTTGATGAAAATATAACAGCGGGTGAGATTATGAATGTTATCGAGGAGGATCCAGATGAGATCTTCAAGCGCGCTGAAATTTTCGATATATATCGTGGTAAACAGGTGGACAATAACAAGAAGAGTGTTGCAATCAGGCTTTTCTACGGTCATGACGAGAAGACACTCAAAGACGAGGAAGTGACTACAGTCCACAGAACTATTTTGTCGAGGCTTGCTGACAAGCTTAATGCTTCACTTAGAGAGCAGTAGTTATTAAAAGGAGGTCCTATGGAGACTAATAGGGTTACTGTTAAGATTTATGGTCAGGAATACACGATCGCTGACACCAAGTCGGAGGAAGAAATCAGGGAGCTTGCGGCATATGTGGACGGCAAGATGAGGAAGCTCGCGGGTGCTGCAGGTGATATGTCTGTTGGCAGTGTTGCTGTGCTTACGGCGCTTGTAATAGCAGATGAGATGTCCAAGGCAAAGGATGAGAAGGAGCTGGCTGAGAAGGCGAAGGCTCAATCTGAGAGTGACGCAAAATACTATCTTAAGATGTGGGATGATTCCAAGCAGTCGTTCCGAAAATACAAGGATAGTGTCAGTCAGATGCACGACAAAACAAAAGAAGACGATGAGGCACTTGAAGAATTAAAGCAGAAATGCAAGGAGTACGAAAGCACTTGCTTTGATTTGCAGATGGAGAATATTCAGCTTAAGAGCAAGTTAGAGAAAATGCAATGAATTTAAAGGCACTTAAGGTTTTAGAGTACAGCAAAATAAAGGAAATGTGGTCAGAAGAAGCTGTATCACCTATGGTGAAGGAAAAAATCATGGGTATGGAGCCTTATTTGGATGCCTATATTATTAAAGATGAATTGAGGTCAACTACGGAAGGAGTTGACATTATTGTAAATAAGGGGCCATTGCCGATCTACAGCATTTATGATGTGAAGAGAGATATAACGCTTGTCCAAAAGGGCGGTGTTTTGACGATGAGGAGTCTGATTTCCATATCATATAATCTGAAGACATGCGACAGGGTGAGGATCTTCTTGAAGGGTGAACTGCCTGATATTCCGGGACTGATCGCAATGTCTGATGTTCTCGATCCAGTCTCAAATCTTTCAGAAGAAATCGATAGATGTATCCTGTCAGAAGACGAAATGGCGGATTCAGCTTCAAGAGAACTTGCTAGAATAAGGCGAGAGATAATAAGGACTGGAGAGCAGATAAAGTATAAGCTTGAAAGGATGGCAACCTCTGAGGCAAGTCGTGATGTTCTGCAGGAGGGCATTGTGACAATGAGGGATGGACGCTATGTTCTGCCAGTAAAATTGGAGCAGGCATATAGGGTCCCAGGAATCGTCCACGACAGGTCCAAGGGTGGCAAAACTCTATTTATAGAGCCTCAGGTTATTGTGAACCTAAACAATGAATTGAAAAATTTGCAGCTTGCGGAAGAAGCTGAGATAGCCAGAATTTTGCAGGAATTATCTTCTACAGTCGCTTCATATGGTAGGATAATTTCAAACAATCAGAAAATCCTCATAGACATGGATTACATTATGTCGAAGTCGAAACTCTCCATAAATATGGAAGCTTCTGAGGCAGAGATTGTTGATGATAAAATCATATCGATCATTGCGGGAAGGCACCCACTTTTAAATGAAAAGAAGGTGGTCCCAATAACCGTGTCTATTGGCGAAAAATACAATACACTCATAATCACAGGGCCTAACACGGGCGGAAAGACAGTAAGCCTTAAGACTGTAGGATTATTTGCGCTGATGACTCAGACAGGGCTTCACATACCAGCTGAATATGGGAGCAAGCTTCATGTATTTTCAAATATATTCGCTGACATTGGAGATGAGCAGAGCATAGAGCAGAGCCTTTCGACATTTTCTTCGCACATGAAAAACATTGTTGAAATTGTAGAAACTGCAGATGATGATTCACTTGTTCTTCTCGATGAGCTGGGTGCTGGTACAGATCCAACCGAGGGTGCGGCACTTGCGATTTCAATAATTGAGAAGTTGCGGCAAACAGAGGCCATAGTACTTGCTACTACGCACTACAGCGAAATCAAGAAATATGCAATCGCCACGAAAGGCGTAGAAAATGCCTCAATGGAGTTTGACATAGATACACTGAGCCCTACATACAGGCTTATCACAGGAATTCCAGGCAAGTCGAAGGCCTTTGAAATAAGCAGGAAGCTTGGGCTTTCTGCAGATATAATAGACCGGGCGGAAGAACTTGTAAATACAGATGATATCAAGTTTGAAGATCTGCTAGGTAGTCTCGAAGAATCGAGGAAACTGGCTGAGGACGAGAGAGATGAAGCTATAATGATAAATCTAGCTATGAAGAAAAAGCAGTCTAAGATTGACCAGAGTTTAGCTAGAATTGAAGATGAGCGAAGGCGGATTTTAGAAGATGCAAAAAGGGAAGCACGAGAAATCCTAAATGATGCGCGAAACACTGCGAAGTCCGTTCAAAAAGAACTCAACAAGCTTTCGCTAAACCAGAGCCTTGGAGAGAGGAACAAAATAATCCAGGAAGGTAGGCGCCAGATAGGTGTGGCCGAAAAAGCACTTGCAACTCCGCTTGTAAGAAAGGTAAATACAGAGCCTGTTTCAGCAGAAGAATTGAAGGAAGGTATGAGGGTTAAACTTCTCACGATGGACCAAAACGGTACTGTCATCGATCTTCCAGACAGCAAGCAGGAACTCCTAGTTCAGGTAGGAGCCATCAAGGTTAAGGCAAAGTTATCAGATATTGCTATAATTGTAGATGGTAGTGAACCGAAGACAAAGTCTAGTCGTAGAATTATGCGGAGTACGCAGAGTGGCAGAGCAGCTAAAAATTCTTTGTACAGTTCAAAGGCTATGCAGATCAGTCCGAAGATTGACGTTAGAGGATTAAACCTTGAGGAGGCTATTATGAGGGTTGAGAAACACATTGATGATGCGTTCATCGCAGGCCTCGACAAAACAACAGTCGTACACGGACGGGGCGAGGGTATTTTGCGCGACGGAATACGGCGAAAACTTAGGAGTAATAAACATGTTGCTTCACTTGAGAAACCCGCATATAATGAGGGTGGCGAAGGTGCTACAATTGTGGTAATAAAGAAGAATGCATAACTTAGGGAATTTATAAGAAAATGTTAGATATCGCAATATCGTAATAGACCGTAATATAAGGAGAAGATATGATAAATTATAGAGAAGAGATAGCGAAAATATTGGACGAAATTATTGAAGGACTATCCAAGGAGGAAATCTTTGAAATGCTTGAAGTACCTGCAAAAGAGGATATGGGTGATTTTGCTCTGCCTTGTTTCAAATTAGCCAAGGTTATGAGGAAGGCACCTCCGCTGATTGCAAAAGGAATAGCAGAGAAACTTTCTGAGAACAAAATGTTCGAGAAGGTTGAGCAGGTGAATGCATATGTCAACATGTTTCTGTCAAAGGAGGATTTGCTTTCTCACGTAGTTGGAGAGATTATCGAAGAGGGTGGAGATTTCGCAAATTCTGATGAGGGTCAGGGAAAAACTGTAATCGTCGAGTTTTCATCACCAAATATCGCAAAGCCTTTCCACATAGGGCACATCAGATCAACTGTTATTGGTAATTCAATCAACCTCATATACAAAGCACTTGGCTATGATGTTGTAAGAATCAATCATCTCGGCGACTACGGCACGCAGTTCGGCAAGATGATAGTTGCATATAGGCACTGGGGAAATGAAGAAGAGGTTAAGGCACAGCCTATCCAGACTTTGCTTCATTACTATACTAAGTTCCACGAAGAAGTTGAGAACGATCCTAGCCTTGATGATGAAGCTCGTGCAACATTTACAAAGCTTGAGCACGGCGAAGAAGAGGAAGTTAAACTTTGGCAGTGGTTCAGGGATGAGTCTCTAAAGGAATTTAACAGAGTTTACAATATGCTCGGAATAGAGTTTGACTCATACAAGGGAGAGAGCTTCTACTCCGACAAAATGCCTAGATTTGTTGAGATGCTTAAGGACAAGGGTCTTTTGGAAGAATCTCAGGGTGCCAATATAGTCAATCTAGAGGACAAGGGCCTCGGTGTAGCGCTTATTACCAAGAGTGACGGATCTACACTTTATATTACTCGTGACATAGCTGCTGCAGTGTATAGGAAAGAAACCTATGATTTCTATAAGAATATCTACGTTGTAGCTTCACAACAGAATCTACACTTCCAGCAGTGGATTCAAATCATTGAAATGCTTGGATACGAATGGGCAAGGAGCTGCGTTCATGTACCATTTGGCCTTGTAAGTCTTGAGGATGGTACGATGTCGACCCGTGAAGGTAGAGTGGTATTCCTCGAGGATGTTTTGAATAAGTCAATCGAGAAAACTAAGGAAATAATAATGGAGAAAAATCCTGAAGGTCTAGATATCGATAAAATTGCAAAAGATGTTGGAATCGGTGCGGTAATCTTCCAGGAACTTTCAAATAATAGGATTAAGGACTATGTTTTCAGCTGGGACAAGGTTCTCAACTTCGACGGTGAGACAGGACCTTATGTTCAGTACACCCACGCAAGGGCTTGTTCCCTATTGAGAAGAGGCGAAGCCTGTGATGGGTATTTTGTTGACGTGGATTACAGCAAACTGACTGGTGATGCTGCTTTCAGACTTGCTAAGCTCCTCTATCAATTCCCTGATATTGTCAAAGATGCCGGTGCAAAATACGAGCCTTCGATTGTAACAAGACACGTTGTGAACATTGCTCAAGCATTCAATAGATTCTACCACGATGAGCATATTTTAGTGGACGATGAGGCTGAGAAAAAGGCTAAGCTTGCTCTTGTGTATGCAACAAAAGAGTCAATTGCCAAGGGGCTTTCACTTCTAGGCATTGTGGCGCCTGAAAAGATGTAGGTGGTTCTATGAGGTATGAGGGCAGTATTTATAGACCGCCTAGTGAGGCTTACAGTCTGCTAATTCAGGTAACTATAGGTTGTTCGCATAATACATGCACTTTCTGCACGATGTTCAAGGATAAAAAGTTCAGAGTAAGGCCAATTGAGGAGGTTTTTGAAGATCTTGAAATGGCTAGAAGAGCATATCCTGTAGTTGAAAAAATATTCTTATGCGATGGTGATGCTCTCTGTCTTTCAAACGAGAAGTTGATGCGGATTCTCACAAGGATCGCAGAGCTTTTTCCAGAGTGTAAGAGGGTGTCAGTTTATGGAACAGCAAGAGATATCAATCGCAAATCCGATGAGGAACTAAAGGAGCTTCTTGATGCGGGCATGGAGATGATTTACATGGGTGCCGAATCGGGGAGTCAAGCTGTTCTAGATAAAATCCACAAGGATGTCACGGTTAGGGAGCAGATCGATGCGGTAAAGAAGGCTGAGAGAGTTGGGATCAAGATGTCGGTAACATTCATTTCAGGGCTTGCAGGCCTTGAGGGATGGGAGGACCATGCGATTGCAACAGGTAAAATGATAACGGAGATGAACGCATCTTATGCCAGTCTTTTGACGCTTATGCTCGATCCTGCTGCCCCTATTATGAAGGACATCGAGTCAGGAGAAATGACACTTTTGACTCCAGAACAGGTTGTCGGTGAGACCTATCTTTTGTTAGAAAATGCAATGCCTAAGAAGTCTTGTGTTTTCAGGTCGAATCACGCATCAAATTATATTTCTCTCAGGGGTAATCTGCCAGAAGACAGGCAGAGGATGCTTGCCCAGCTTAAGATAGCGATGGAAAACACGGGACTATTAAAGGATGAAAGATTCAGGATGTTATAGGATGTTGATATGAATATGCGAATATTCACATGTAAAATCAATAAGAATATCAGTTAATAATAGTTAAGGAGAATAGTTTGAATAATCAAAATCAAAATACAGAGACAACAAATCAGATTAATGATAGAATAGGCGAATTTCTTGTGGGTCATTTAGAAAGTTATATTTTTGATGAGCTTTCAGATGATTTTCTCAAGAAAAACGGGTTTTTTGAAATTCTTTCAGGAGTGCCTGTTCCTGTACGTAAAGATGACATGGTCAATCTTTCAATCAAGAAAATTTGCATAAACATGGCATTTGTAATAGGTTGCGACGCAAATTTTAGATATAGAGATAATTATATTGAATTCATCAAATTGAATTATGGCTTGGATTTTGGAATGTATCTCGTGCAAGAGGGCGTTGATGTTGCAGAAAAAAATGATTTTGATTATGCCTGTATAATGTTCAGAGCAGCCTTCCTGATAAATCCGGAAAACGTGGATGCAATATACTGCTACGGAAGGGCTTGCGCCGATGCCTATCAGAAGGGTGGAAGTGAGGCCTTTGTTGGCGCATTTAAGGCTGAGGCTATTGAAGCATTTGAGAAGACAACTATCAAGAGACCAGAGTTTAAGGAGGGATTTTACTACCTCGGATATGCATATATGAATTTAGGTCTATACATAAAGGCTAAGCTGACTTTTGAGGAATTTAAAAAACTTGCTGAAAAGGAGCTTGCTGAAATTCGAAATTCAGATGAGCAGGATTCTGAGAAAAAAGAAGACCTCTTGAGTGTTATAAAGGAGGCTGAGGATTGGATTTCACAGCTTGAAGAGCCAGTTAAAATTGAAGAAGGCTACAATATGGTTATGTCTGGAAGATACAGTGAGGGCATAGAAATTTTGTCGCAGTACACCGACAGAGAAGAGTACAAAACATTTTGGCCAATGTGGTACTATCTCGGCGTTGCATACAAAGAAATCGAAATGCAAGACATGGCAGAGGCGGCATTCATATCGGTCTTGAGGGTTTCTCCGTCCAACCTATATGCAATGGAAGAACTGGTGCATCTCTACAAAAGTCAGGGCAGAAGCGATATGGCTGAAAAGTATGAGAACAAAATAGCCCTCGTGCAGGAGAATGCAGAAAAGGACCGTGCAGATGCGGAAGAGATGGCAGCTCAAGATAATAATCTGAGTTAGCAGACGTATTGCGTTTGCAACTAACTCAGTATTGAATTTCCCAAATAGAGAGGTTATAATGGAAGATATTTCAAGCAAAGGAAAACTTTTTGTCATTTCAGGACCTTCGGGTGCAGGTAAGGGGACAATAATCAAGGGGCTTATGTCACAGATCGAAGATGTGAAGTTATCAGTTTCTGCGACCACCCGAAACCCTAGGCCTGGTGAAATAGATGGCGTGAACTACTATTTTGTTGAACTAGATGAGTTCCAAAAAATGATTGATGACGGTGATTTTCTCGAATATGCGAGGGTGTATGAGAATTTTTATGGCACGCCAAAGGAGAAGGTATTAAATCAACTGGATGAGGGTTACGACGTGATTCTCGAAATCGATATTCAGGGTGCGATGAATGTAAAAAAGGCATTTCCTAAGGCTGTGTTTATATTTATTTTGCCGCCTTCGATGACGGAGCTTCGCAGAAGGATTACCGGAAGGGGTTCTGAAACAAAAGAGGTGATTGACCTCAGGATGAGCAAGGCTTTGGGTGAACTTTCATACATGGCTCAGTATGACTACTGTGTTGTTAATGGGGAAGTGCAGGAAGCGGTAAATAGGGTGAAATCGATAATAATCGCTGAGCATTCGAAGGTTTCTTCGGATATTGAGGCGATTTTGAATAGTTTTGAAAATGATAATTAAGCGATTTTGAAGAACCTGAGTAATGGAATTTAGACGATTTGTAATAACTATGAGGAGGAAGATTAAATGTTATATCCATCTGTAAATCAGACAAGAGATAAGGTTGATAGCAGGTATACGCTTGTGATTTTGGCTGCTAAGAGGGCTAGGGACATCGTTAATGGATATCCTATTTTGACGCAAACTGAGAGCAACAAGCCAGTGACGCTTGCAGCTGCTGAGATTGCTGAGGACATTATTACATACGAGAAGTAGGCATTTCTATGTTTAGAAAGATCAGAAAAATTAAAAATGAAATTAATCAGGCAGAAGCAAAAGAGTTGTTAAAGAACTCAAGGCGCGGGATTTTAGCGATGAATGGGGATGACGGTTATCCTTATGCCATACCTGTAAATTATTTTTATGATGAAACTGAGGGAAAAATATTTTTCCATGGGGCTAAGGCAGGATATAAGGTTGATTGTCTAAAATCATCATACAAGGTTTGCTTTACGGTCATAGGAAGCGAAATGATTAGAGAAGAAGCATGGGCACCATATATGCGGAGCGTGGTTATTTTCGGAAGGTGCCAATTAATCGACGACAAGCAAAATGCCATGAAGAGACTCAAAGACTTTGCGATGAAATATTACCCTAGGGAAGAAATGGTTCTTGACGAAATTAAGGCAGACGGGAAGGCAACTCAGATGTTTGAGATAGACATTGAGCACATGACAGGTAAGGAAGTACAGGAGAAATAAATTGCAACAAAAAAAGCTGTGCACACAAGGCTAGTGTCGCACAGCATTTTTGTAATTAAAATGTATTTTATAGCTAATGACACAGAGTTTATCGCATAAATGTGCCTCCTTATATGTCAAATAATTAGGATTGATTTATCCTAGTATTTATAGTATAATCTTTTCAGAAGGAGGTTATGAATATGAATGTAAATACAGATACACTTGTTTCTATTTCAGAAGCAAATCAAAACTTTTCTAAAGTAGCTCGTCTTGTGGATAAATATGGTTCAGCAGTAATTCTAAAAAATAATTCTCCGCGTTATGTAATTTTTGAATTTCCAAAAACTGAAGAAATTTGCACTCCTGCAGACGATGAAGTTATGGCATTGTCCGATATGTTAATACAAAGAAACAAGAAGGTCTATGAGGAGTTAGCAAAATGAAATATCTGACCAAAGATCAGATTGTTAAACTTCATCATGTTTTGATTGAAACTAGTGGCGGATATTCCGGAATAAGAGATGAAGGCATGCTTGATTCCGCTGTTAAATTGCCACTCCAAACTTTTGATGATTGTGAACTTTTTCCATCCATACTTGATAAAGCTACACGTTTAGCATATGGTCTTATTAAAAACCATCCGTTTGTTGATGGCAATAAGCGAATTGCTACACATGCAATGCTGATATTTCTTTCATTAAATGGGATGATGCTGTCTTACGAGGATGAAGAATTGATTGATATAATTTTGAAAGTTGCTTCAAGCCAAGCTAACGAGAGTGATCTTTATCAATGGATTGATAAACATCAAGTATAATATACAAATAATGTATGTTGGGAATTATTACAGAGCAACAAAAAAAGCCGTGAACACAAGTTTAGTGTCGCACAGCTTTTTTGTACTATAATTCACTTTCGCTCTTTAATATTAGAGAATGTTTGAAACAATATCTCTTTATTGTTCTTTAGACTGAGCCTGTCTGTATTCTTTTTCAGTCATAATGTCGCTAACCTTCATGTTAACTGAAGTTACATTAAGACCAGTCATTTCGCGAACCTTTTCTTTAATAGTATCTTTTACCTTTGTAAAGATTCTAGGAGCGCTTTGTTCATATTCTAAAATTGCCTTTAGATCAACTACTACATTGTTTTCGTCAACTTCAACGCTAACGCCTTGAGTGTTGGTATCCGTGCTTGAAGCAAATGCTTCTGTGATTCCTGAAAAGAAGCCACCCTTGAGCTCAAGAACGCCAGGGATATCTCTAGCAGCAATCGCTGCAATCTTTTCAATTACATAGTCATCGAATTGTAGAGTGTCTGTTCTCTTTTCGATTTCTTTTTCTTCCTTCTTTTCTTCGATTTTGTCCTGAACCTTATCAGTTGTCTGTTCGATAATGTTTTTGTCTTTTTCGTTTGTATTAGCCATAATATTCCTCCATTTTGATAGGCTTAACGCCCTTAAATAAATTTTAACTAAATTGTATGCAATTTGACAATTTTTAAACTAACTAGTTATAACTTAAACAGTTGAAACTTTACTCCTTAAAGTACAGTTATTTGAGCAATCTTTTTAGCATGTAGTATACCCAAAGTTCCTTATCTTTGTACTGACCATATATAAAACCAGCTCCTGTGAACAGAATTATCAAGAGGGTAGCCCAAAATCCTATAAAGATAAAGCACAAGGCTATAATAAGACCAAGTAGAGTGAGTACCACGGTGTTTGGATGTTCTTGGTACATCTTCATGAATAGACAATCCTTCTTATCTGTGAAATTATCCTCTTGGCTACTAGTGCTTTGCTTGCTTGAACGATCTGAGACTTTAGCTTTCCCCTCATGAGCAGAGGCGGTACTTTTTTGTTTTGTATTTTTCTTAGTTTCTTGATTTGCCATTCCGACCTCCTTTACTCAATCGACATTGAATTTGAACCGTTATTTACATTATCATCTGAAGCGTGATCATCTCTCTCATCAAGTGTTATGTGAACATCCGCGATGTCTTTTCCAATGAAATTATTGATGTCCGTCCTGAGCTTTTCTTTAATTTCTAAAGAAAGGCTTGAAATATCATCTACCCTATAAACTCCTGCTCTTGCCTTTGTTACAACTTTCTTGTTGTCCCCATCGACTATTTTGCAGCTGACATCTGGATCCTTAAGCGATGGAAAATGTCGCAAAGACCTCAGAGCGTATGCTTCGATTGCATCATCTGTTAAAACAACTTTACCGTCTTGATCAACAAGGGTCAGGCTGCTTTTTGATGATGCTCTAAGCAGGGTTGTTATGAACAAAATAACTGCTCCGAGTATTACAAGACCGCTTACAATAGCAATAGTGTATGTACCATAATCTGTAGAAGAAAATGCAAGAAAACTTGTCTGAGTTTTTCCTAAGTTCAATCCTAACAATGGTGAATATCCCTCAAGAGCAATAAAGGTAAACACACTCATGATTACTACCAAAATTGCGAAAATAATTCTTATTGTTTTAATAAATTTGGACAAGGATTACACCTCCTAAATTTCTTCGCTTTGAGTCAAATTGGAATAAGAATCAAAGCGATTTAT
Organism: Clostridiales bacterium; assembly: GCA_028725765.1. GTDB lineage: Bacteria > Bacillota > Clostridia > Peptostreptococcales > Anaerovoracaceae > S5-A14a. The sequence continues at coordinate 5,736 of JAQYRL010000039.1, read as the reverse complement.
TCAAAGTAATTGATATTAGTATTATTCCCAGTATATCGAAGGAATAAACATTTTTGATGAAATTAACTTGTGAAATGGCACTATATAGCCGACATAAACAAAAAAGCCAAGGCTATAATTTGTTTTTAATGCCCTGGCTTTTCGTATAATATTTATAGGTGCTTTTTCGCAAAGTCTACAAAGGCTCTCGTAGAATTCTCTACAAAATTTTTTGTATCCTCTACTAGATTTCCATCATCATCAAAAAGCGTGTGAACAGCTGAGATATATACCTCCGGTTGGTTCATTGTTATTAGATTTATATACACAAAGTTTTCTCTTAGAGCGAAGTTTCCCTTCATACCGCCGGACGGTCCCATTGCTGCAGAAAATACCGCAGCTACTTTTCCGTCCCAGAGGTTGCCGTTTGGATCACGACTTCCAATATCTATGACATTTTTAAGAGTTGGAGCAAGGGAACGGTTGTACTCTGGAGTAAAGAAAATATAACCGTCATATTTTTTAAGCTCTTGTCTGATTCTTGTATATTCTTCTCTTGGCTTTGCACCATCGTCGTCTTGGTTGTAGAAAGGAAGGTAGGAAATATCAATGATTTCTGCTTCGTTACCCTCGTTTATTACCTTTTTTGCTATTTCTGCTATTTTCTTGTTGTAAGATTCCTTTCTCAGTGAACCTACTAATAATCCTATTTTCATTACTTTCTCCTTAATCTTGAAATTAATTTTCAAATGTTAAATCATTTTTTATGAAGTTGCCTGTTTTCAAATCATCAAAGGCTTCTTCCAGTTCTTGTTTACTATTCATTACAATTGGACCTGCCCATGCAACAGGCTCATTTAAAGCTTTGGTACTTATGAAAAGTACTTGAGCAAAGTTGCTTTCATTTTTGATTGTAAGCTTATCGCCGCTTGTAAGCTTAGCTGCTGTCTTTTCTTTGACTTTCTCTCCTTCAATCGAGATATCACCAATAAGGGTGAAAATCATGATGGAGGCATCGTCTTTTGTGTCAATGGTGATTTCCCCACCAGATTCCAATTGAATATCGTAATAATCTAATGGAAGGTGTTGGCCCTTAAAACCTTCATTACTCTTATAAGAACCTGCCAAAAGACGAATTTTTCCAGACGGGATGTCTATTTCTTCTATATCTTCTTTTCTAATGGCATGATAGTATGGCTTTGAAAGTTTCTCATTTCTCGGAAGATTAAGCCAAAGCTGCACTCCTAAGAGTCTTTCTGATGCAAGCACTTTTTCCTCATGGAGTATTCCGCTACCAGCATTCATCCACTGTACTTCGCCATCTGTGATTGTATCCTCATTTCCAAGAGTATCCTTATGGACCATCTTACCTCTGGATAAATAAGAAATAGTTTCTATGCCTCTGTGAGGATGGAGGGGGAAGCCTGCCGTATATTCGTCTGGATTTGTGCTATCGAAGGAATCAAGCATGAGAATTGGATCAAATTCGCCAACTGTTTGATTTCCAAGGACTCTGACTAAGCTTACACCTGCACCATCTTTTGTCCTAAAACCGGTTACCATGTTTTTAACTTTTCTTTTGTTCAATATTCTTCTCCTAACTTTATGAAAAGTGCAAGGATGAAGTTCCTTGCTCAAATTTATGATTTATTACTATTATGTATATACCCCATCTTCTTGTGATTTCAAACCAAGATTATTTTTATTCAAAGTGATATGTGGTATAATATGAGCAATAATTTAGACAGAAAAGATGTGAGTTGATTGCGGAGGTGCACTATTGCACTTGAAAATAAATTAGGATTGACCAATGATGCCGAACTTGCGAGAGAGGAAGAACGCATAAGCAAGAAGAAGGCTATTTTGTTGTTCGAAAACGGTATGCTCGATTCCCTACCTGCAGGAAAATTTGAAACCTTGTAAGAAATTCATAAGTATTTGTTTGAAGATATCTACGAATTCGCTGGTAAAGTTCGTACGGTTAATATGGCTAAGGGGAACTTTCGATTTGCACCAGTTATGTATCTTGAATCGGCACTTAAAAATATAGACAATATGACGCAGTCAACCTTCGATGAGATTATAGAAAAATACGTTGAAATGAATATTGCTCACCCGTTTCGCGATGGTAATGGTCGCAGCTCGCGTATTTGGCTTGATCATATTTTGAAAACTGAAATTGGCAAAGTAGTAGATTGGAGCAAGGTGAATAAAAACGATTATTTGCTAGCGATGGAACGTAGTCCGATTAAGGATGTGGAGATCAAGGTGCTACTGAAGGATGCTTTGACTGATGATGTTAACAGCCGTGAGGTTTATATGAAGGGCATAGATCACAGCTATTTTTATGAAGGTTATACGATCTTTAGGGCGGAGGAACTGTGAGATGATAAAGTGCAAAATAAGGTGCTAGAAGTCTATATGATCGCGGACAAAACGATTGTAAACCCATGAAGGACTATCATACAAAATTTCGTATAAAGCATCCCTTAATTCTTGCTTTGATAAACTATCAATATATGATGAAACATGTTCGGCGAGTTCTTCTTGGTATTTTCTTTCTTCCTCTTCGTATTCTAGAACTTTTCGGTAATATTCTTCAGCTTCTTCTGGGAAAGCGTAAAAGTAAAGTGCTACTTGATGTTTGCAAATTATCCGTCTACCTTTTGCATGTGGACAATTACAGTGAGATTTACGAGGGTGCACAGTATCAATGAAAACCTCATAAGGTTTTTTGTTTCTGCCACTCACAAGCCCACTATATTGGTTGTGTGAACAATCAGTAAAATTTAGAATTTTATTTTCTTTAAAATAATCGTATCCTCTCCAGACAGAAGCACCACTTGCTAAATTTAACAACCCCATAAGTATCCTCCAAAATAGTTCACATCTAGGCAATCAATATATTAACATCTCCACTATTATTTTCGTGGATTTATTAAGAAAAGTCAATGGTTTTAAATAAAATATAAACTTAAATCTTAATACTTAATAATTTATCTTGACATAATAAAATAGTTGCAATCATTGAAGTAATTGAAAAGAAGATTTTACATAAGTGATGGTTAATCTTGTAATTGAAAAATTTTAAATAAGGAGAACATAGAATAATGGTAAGTATAATAAATGTGCTGAAGTCTAATTATTTTCATATCTTAATTTTTTTAGGGATTTTAATTTTTGCATATTCAATATTAACTTCGAATAGAGCAAACAAAAAATATTTTTAGAAAAACGACATATAACTGGAATGTCAAAAAAACGAATTTATAAGGTCGCAAAGTTAGTGTAAAATAATTGTGGAGTTTTTGAGAAAAATAAAATATAATAGAGATCATCTCCAAAGTGATACAAAGATCACAAAAATACCAAACCAAAAGGAGGATCTCTATGGAATGTATTATACAACAAATTGCACTGGATTTGGCAAGAAAAATTACAGAAAAGTGGATTAATGATGGAATCACGGATTTAGACCTTTTTTCAGCTGATGTGACTGAAGATTGCAAACAGTCTGCAGTCGCAATAGTTGAGGCGATTTTAGAACAGATGAACAAACAGATCCGTGAAGACAAAGAAGCACGAAAAAATCTAGGTTTAGCAATAAAAGAAAAAGATCGAAAAAGAGAAATTTTAACAACACTAGGTCAGATACACTACAAAAGAGACTACTACCAGAGCAAATATGAAAAAAGCTATGTACATCTACTAGCTTCAGCTATTGGGGTTAGAGGATATGAAAGAATAGGAGATACTGTAAGTGCTATTTTATAAGGAAGGCAATAAAATGAAGAAAATATTTTTTATAATCTTTTCAATAGTTATTATTCTAGTAGTTTTAGTTTTTATTCTTAGAATATATAATGACCATAAGTATAAAGATACCAATGCTTTGAAATCTCCTGAATATTATAAGGATGTTACTAATATAAGTTTATATCCTACAGATATCGATGGTGTTGATGTAACTTATGTAGATGAGGGTAGGATGCAAGGCTTTAGATTTGTACCTAAGGAAAAATCACATAAAGGTCTTGTAATTTGTTTTGGAGGTTCTGAGGGAAGTCCAAATTTTGAAACTGCTAAAAGATTGGCTGAAGAGGGATATGAAACCTTTGCACTATTTATGTTCGGCATGAAAAACCAAGAACAAACTTTGAGAAAAATCCCTTTAGAACAATTTGAAGATGTTATAAGTTATATAAATAAAAATATAAAAGACAATAAACCAATAAGTGTTTTGGGAGCGTCAAAAGGTGCAGAATATGCCCTTAATTTAGCTAGCAAATATTCTGAAATAGATAATCTGATCTTAATGGCGCCTTCGTCTTATAATTTTGCTGGTCTCGATTTTAAAGATTATGGTTCATCATGGACATATAAAGAAAAGGAACTTCCATATATAGATATAAAAAAATCATCATTTAGCTCATTTTTAAAAAATATTATTGTTCCGAATATTATTAAAAGTCCTATTAGCTATAAAGAAACTTATAGCAGTGCAATAGAAAAAGACTCATCAAGCCAAGAAAAAATAATACCAGTCAAAGATGTTAAGGCAAATATATTGATGATTGTAGGTGAGGATGATTTGATGTGGGATAGCCTTGCTATGGCAAATAAAATAAAAGAACAAAACCCTAAGGTAAAGATTTATTCATATAAAGGAGCAGGGCATATATTTGCTAGCAATGGTGTCTTAAATTTAGGAAAAATTAGAATTGCAACAGGTGGAACAGCTGAAATCAATGATAAAGCAGAAAGTGAATCAAGAAAAACTATTGATGCTTTCTTAAAAGAAAACCATAAATAAAAAAATACTTGGATATTTAAAGACGGTAGATAATTTAAAATCTATCGTCTTTTTTGTTGTTTAGCTTTAGCGGTGGATACGATAGAATAAAATTCTATCGTATCAATGAACCACCGGCTATGCCGGTGAGTTTAGATAAGCTTTAGCTTTAAGTAAAAAGCCTCCATGTGATAAAATGATACAGGTTCGCCAACCGTATCAACTATCAAAGGAGGCAATCATTATGAATAATGATAATAATAGTTTAGCACATACAAAATGGAATTGTAAGTATCATATAGTCTTTGCACCAAAATACAGAAGACAAGAAATTTATGGAAAAATAAGAGCAGAAATAGGGAAATTTCTCAGGCTGCTTTGTCAAAGAAAAGATATAGAAATAATTGAAGCAGAATGCTGTAAAGATCATATCCACATGCTTGTGAGAATCCCTCCCAAATACTCTGTATCGCAAATTGTAGGACATCTCAAAGGGAAAAGCTCTCTGATGATTTTTGACAAATTTGCAAATCTCAAATATAAATATGGGAATCGCCACTTTTGGTGTCGAGGCTATTATGTTGATACAGTGGGAAAGAATACAAAAAAGATAAAAGAATACATACGTACACAATTGCAAGAAGATATAGTGAGCGATCAGATAAGTATGAAGGAATACATAGATCCTTTCACAGGAAAAAAGAAGTAACCCTTTAGGGTTTGTAGGAAAAGCGGTACAAGTGAAATAAGTGGAGCGGAAGGCGAACCGTTTCATGCATCTTGAGATGCCGGTAGGTAACAGCCCCTTATAGGGGCAAAACAAACCACCAGCTAAGCTGGTGGTTGTGATTGCTCTAAAAAGGAGGTAGAAAATGCAAGTAAATGATTTTAAGAATATACCCGAAACCAGACCAAAAGAGACAAAAAAAGAGGTGGAGACACTGCATATCTTTGCTGATGAGGAT
>JAQYRL010000038.1 GCA_028725765.1 Clostridiales bacterium | reverse complement strand
CAGCTTACAGTTGGACCTGAACTTTTCTACACATTCCTCTCTGTTCTTGAAGATACTAAATTCTTTAACGCATCGCTTTATTCTCCATTTGGAATTGCGGGCGTTGAAACACTTGGTTATGAGATAGCAACTCAGTGTCGCGAACTCCTTGGAAAAGATCCTGACATGGTAATTTGTACTAATGCTGGTGGCGGAATGATGACTGGAACTGCAAGAGGACTAATCAAGGCAGGTGCTGTTGACACTAAACTTGTTGCAGCATCTATCGATTTGACTGGACTGCACATGGCTTCAGATGAACAATTTAACAAAAAATCATGCACAACAGGACATACAGGATTTGGTGTGCCTTACGCAACAGACCCTGATCACTCAGATGTTCCAAGAAGTGCTGCAAGACCTCTAAGATACATTGATGAATATGTAACAGTTACACAGGGTGAAGTTATGTATATGACAGAAGCTCTTGCAAACCTTGAAGGTATTGAAAGAGGACCTGCTGGAAACACTGCACTTGCAGCTGCATTTTCTCTAGCTAGAGAATTGCCAGAGGATGCTGTAATTGTAATCAGTGAGACTGAGTACACAGGTGCTGGTAAACATATTCAGCCACAACTTGCATTTGCACGTGAAAATGGTATCGAAATTAAATTTGGAAACCCACAAGAAGAAGATAAGCCGGGTGTAAACATTGTTTTACCTAAGGATCCAAGCTTTGTACAGCACAAAGTAGCTGACGTTAACCACTTCAGAAATAGACTTATAAATAAGGCTGTTAAGAAGGCTGGCGTAGACCCTAAGGATCTTAAAGCAGATGATATTGAATTCCTGGCAGCTGAAACTAAGACAGACGAAGCCTTCGTAAAGAAAGCATTAGGTTTGTAATAAAGCATTGCTAGAAATATTTATAAGGAGATTGAAGAATGAAAAGAGAAGACGATTTTCAAGAAAGGCGTAAACATATCGCCAATCTAACCGACCAAGAGCTCTATGATCGCTTTTGGGAGCTTACAGCTCAGGTTGTAGATCCTCTACTTGAGATGGGCAGAAAGAACACTACACCATCTGTTGAAAGAGCTGTTCTTTTGAGAATGGGAATTTCTTCCCTTGAAACTCAGAAGATAGTAGAAGGATGTATGGACCAGGGACTTATGGGAAAAGGTGCCGGACACTGCGTTTACAAGCTTTCAAAAGAACTCGGAATCTCAATTCCAGAAGCAGGAACTATGCTTGCTGAAGGTAAGGGATGGGATACCGTTGCAGCAGCTTTCAAAGGAGGTAAGAAGTAATGGCAGATATGATTCTTAAGAGAAATGAGAAGATTAATGTCAGGGAAATCCTCAAAGACCTCGACAAATATGAACCTAGGAGAAGAGGCTGGCATTGGAGAGAACCTGCTCCAAATCTCAAAATGTATGAATTTACTTATAAAGATGTTTCTAAACCTTTGAAGAACTACGTAGGACTTCCACCTGCAAAGTTCTTTGATAACATAGATCCACAACCGCTTCCTGTTATCACAACAGAGATTGCATCAGGTCGTTTCGAGGATGACATCAGAAGAATGAGAATGACTGCATGGCACGGTGCTGACCATATAATGGTTATCAGACACATGGGTCAGTCTCATATTGACGGATTGATGGAAGGAACTCCACAGGGTATCGGTGGTGTACCTATCACAAGAAAGCAAGTTAGAGCACAGAGAAAGGCTCTTGACCTAATTGAAGATGAAGTTGGTCGTCCAATCAACTATCACTCTTATGTTTCTGGCGTTGCAGGACCTGACGTAGCAGTAATGTTTGCCGAAGAAGGTATTAACGGAGCTCACCAGGACCCTCAGTACAACGTTCTTTACAGGGATATCAACTGCGTAAGATCTTTTGTTGATGCTTGTGAATCAAAGAAGGTTATGGCTTGGGCTGAAATCCTTCAGATTGACGGTGCACATAATGCTAACGCAACAGCAAGAGAAGCATGGAAGGTAATGCCTGAGCTAATCGTTCAGCACGCTATCAACTCTCTATTCTCAGAGAAGGTTGGTATCAAGCCTGAGAACATCAGCTTGTCAACAGTACCTCCAACAGCAACACCTGCACCTTGTATGTACTATGACCTGCCATACGCTGTAGCACTTAGAGATTTCTGCGACAGATATAAGATGAGAGCACAGCAGAACACCAAGTACATCTGTTCATCAGTAAGAGAAGCTACCGTTACTCACGTAATGAACATGGTAATTTCAAAGCTGACAAGAGCTGACATCCAGTCAACAATTACACCAGACGAAGGAAGAAACGTTCCTTGGCACATCTACAACGTAGAAGCATGTGATAACGCAAAACAGGCACTTATCGCTATGGACGGCATGATGGAGATGGTTGAACTCAAGAAAGATGGTCCACTTGTAGAGACAGCTAGAGATCTAAAAGAGAGAGCTACTTTGTTCATGGAAGAAATCATCGAAGTTGGTGGATACTTCCAGGCAGTACAGGAAGGATTCTTCGTAGACTCAGCTAAATATCCTGCAAGAAACGGTGACGGTATCGCAAGAAAGATTGAAGGGGGTATCGGTTATGGATTCATTTTCGAAAGAGATGAAGACTACATGGCTCCTGTAACAGCTCACTTTGGTTACAACAACGTTGAGCAGTACGGCGGAGATCCTGAGAACCCTTCAGCATTGATTGGCGGATGTACATTTGAAGACAGAAGCAAGATCGTTTACATCGACGAGCTTGACGAGGATAACGTAAATACAAGACTTGAAAAGGTTGCTAAGTACCACGATGGTAAGGCTATCATTCCTGAAGTTGAGTGGTGCGGAGACGGAATTATCCTTCTCACTATGATGGTTCCTTCAGAAAGAAGAATGGCAGAGGCTGTTGCTCTTGAAATCGGTGGCAAGCTTGGCCTTGAGCACTGCGAAGTAACTTCTAAGGAAATCATGCAGGATGCAGAGGGTACAAGAATTGAAATGAAGGGTAAGGTTCCATTCGATGTTGATCCTTCAACACTTGTTATTCCTCCAGAACCATTCAGACTTGACGATGCTACATTGTTCAAGGAAATTGAGGAACATCCTGTAAGAGTAGTTTGCGGAACAGTTGGTGAGGACGAGCACTCAGTAGGTCTTCGTGAAATCATCAATATCAAGCACGGCGGAATCGAGAAATGGGGCGTTGAGGTTCACTATCTTGGAACTTCAGTTCCTGTTGAAAAACTTGTTGACGCAGCTGTCGAGCTTGATGCTGACGCAATTTTGGCTTCAACAATCATATCTCACGATAACGTTCACTACAAGAACATGAAGAGAATCAATGAGCTTGCAATAGAAAAAGGCATCAGGGATAAGGTTATGATCGCAGCAGGTGGAACACAGGTTGTTCCTGAAGAAGCAGTTAAGACTGGTATCGACCAAGGATTCGGAAGAGATTCTCACGGTATCGATGTTGCAACCTTCCTAGTTGAAGAAGGCAGAAGACGTCGTGGAGAGAAGACTTTTGAAGAAATCCAGAGGGAGAAGGAAGCTGCAGAGCAAGCATAGAATTCTAAAAAGGCATTTTGTTAGATGCCTGACAAAATAAGAAAATGATGCTAACCAATAGCATATGACAACAAAACAGTCGTTTTACGGAGTGAAATGCTTCGGATGCGGCTGTTTTGTGTATAAATGTACAAGTACGAGGCAGTTTTTTTAAATGCTTCTTTAAATTGCATCTTTAAAATGATACAATGAAGAAAAGAGAAAAATTTTTGCGAATATTGAGGAGGATACTCATATGGATTATATTGCAAATACAGGAGATAATTCACCTTTGACAATGTTGTTAATTTTGGGTGCGGTTGCTATTCTTGCACTTGTTATAGTTTTTTTAAAGAGGAAGAAATAAGGAGATATAGAGGCTTATGAAAGTAGATGTACTTGTAGCTGAAATTGGTTCGACGACAACTGTAGTAAACGCTTTTAAGGATCTTGACACTGATCATCCTGAATTCTGGGGACAGGGACAGGCGCCTACGTCAGTTCTGGAAGGTGATGTCAGAATAGGCCTTCAAGGCGCTATTGACGATATGTGTAAATCTAAAGGCATTGATAATATCGAATATGATTTGATGCTCGCAACTTCGTCTGCAGCGGGCGGGCTTAAGATGACTGTGCACGGTCTTGTATACGATATGACGGCAAAGGCTGCGAAGGAAGCTGCCCTTGGAGCCGGAGGTATTTTGCACTATGTTACTGCCGGCAAGTTGAGAAGAACTGATCTTAAAAAAATTAAAGAAGTTAACCCTAATCTGATCTTGATTGCGGGAGGAGTTGACTATGGCGAAAGGGATACTGCTATTTACAATGCGGAGATGGTAAGGTCCCTTGGTCTTAAAACGCCGATTGTTTATGCCGGAAACGTTGAAAATCAGGAAGAGATGGCGCTAATCTTTGATGAGGAAAGCGGGCAGGAACTTTATAATATCGAGAATGTTTATCCTAAGATCGACACTTTAAATGTAGAGCCTTGCCGAAGGGTTATACAGGATGCTTTTGAAAAACATATAATACATGCGCCTGGTATGGAGCATGTTAGGGATATGGTGACTGGCCCTATAATTCCAACACCGGGAGCAGTAATGGAGTGCACCAAACTTTTGTATGAGTGCATAGGGGATTTGATTGTGCTTGATGTCGGCGGAGCTACTACTGACCTTCATTCTGTTGCAAGTGAATCGGACCAGGTAGAGAGAATCCTGATTGCGCCTGAACCTAAGGCCAAGAGAACAGTTGAGGGGGACCTGGGAGTTTACGTAAACAGGATGAAAGTTATAGAGTCAATCGGTGAAGAAAAACTTCGCGAAGAATGTGAAGAGATGGGAATCGACCTTGATAAGACTCTCGAATCCTACGTTGCAATTCCGAAAACGGAAGATGAAGTCAAGTTAGTTGAGCGTTTGACCAAGGAAGCCGTAATCAAGGCGGTTGAAAGACATGCCGGTAAAATAAGATACATATATGGACCTAGCGGCAGGAGCACCGTGGCGGAGGGCAAGGATCTTACTCAGGTTAGGTGGATAATAGGAACAGGTGGAGCACTAACCAGACTTCCAAACCGTGTACATATCATGGAAGAAATTGCAAAACATAACGAAAGCGGAATGCTTTTGTTCCCTTCAAAACATGCAAAAATCTTAGTTGATAATATGTATATCATGTCATCACTGGGTGTTTTGAGCATGACACATAGAGAGGGAGCTATCAAACTTCTTGAGCAGACTCTAGGAATGAGCTTTGAGGGTAAGGCGCCGAAGGCTGACGATGAGCCTATCTATATCAGAGAGCTCTGGAGAGAGGAAGAAGAAGCCAAGGAAAAAGATGCGCAGAAACAAAAGGAAATCAAGGCGATGGAAGCCATGGGGTATGATATGAGCGATTATAAGGGCGATATTGAGGTTTGCTCAATCAAGAAGAATGCTATGAAAAAACAAAAGGAGAATAAGTGATGTATCCAAGATTAGTCATTGATATTAAGAAACTGGAAGATAACGTTAAAACGCTTGCAGCAATAACAAAGGACGATGGCAATTGCTCGCTCATGATAGTTACCAAAGGCTTGTGTGCCGACCTTGAAATGGTGAAAATGCTTGCAAGAAGACCGGAAGTTGATTTTGTTGCAGATTCAAGACTCAAAAATATCCAAAGCTACAGCAAAATAGTGCAAGCTGCAGGCAAGAAAACTGTTTTGATCAGGATTCCTATGCTAAGTGAAGTCGACGAGCTAGTGAAATATGTAGATGTATGCTTCAATTCAGAAATGGATACCGTTAGAGCAATCGATAAGGCTGCAGCAAAAGAGGGCAAGGTGCAGGACGTTCTGATGATGATTGACCTTGGAGATCTAAGAGAGGGAATCTTCTTTGAAAATGAAGAAGAAATCCTTGAAGACGCAATGGAAATCAAGGAGATGAAGAATGTAAATCTTTATGGCATAGGTGTAAACCTAACATGCTATGGCGCCATCATTCCTAAGAATGAAAACCTATCAAAGCTCGTAGAGATAGCTAGGAAGATTGAAGCCAAAACAGGTTTGAAGCTTGAGATGGTTTCTGGAGGCAATTCAAGCTCAATTTATCTAATAGAAAGTGATAAGATGCCTAGGATTGGGAGGATGCCTAAGGACGAGAAAATGCCAGAGGGAATCAATAATCTCAGACTTGGGGAAGCCTTCCTTCTCGGAAACGATACAGCATACGAAACTGAGATTCCAAACACTCACCATGATGCAATCAAGCTTCAGGCGCAGATTGTAGAGCTGAAGGAGAAGCCATCGCTGCCTATTGGTGAAGTTGGGGTTGATGCTTTCGGCGAGAAACCTTATTATGAGGATAAGGGTATCATGAAGAGAGCAATTATCGCAGTCGGCAAGCAGGATACAGATCTTGGCTCTATGACGCCTGTTGACGAAAGAATCGAAATAATGGGAGGAAGCTCAGACCACATTATCCTAGATTTGACAGCTTGCAATGATGACTACAAATTAGGTGACATTGTAGAGTTCACTGTTGGATATGGTGGAATGCTGAAACTCGTAACATCACCTTATGTTGATAGAGTTTATGTGAAGTAGAAGCCAGGTATTTTGATTTATTAACAATAGATGATATAATTATAAAAAGATTTAAATACATAGAAAGGAGAGCATAGTTCATAATGTTTATGGACTGTGCAAAAGAGTAGGTATCATGAAAAAGTTTTCTAAGAAATTTTCAATTCTGACAATGGTAACCTTAATTGCAATAGCTATGCTTATGAGCATACCTTCTGTTTTTGCAGAGGGGGGGGATGAAGAGAATATAGGCGAGATTACATTGCAATGGCACGTAAAGGACAACAAGGGATATTATAATCCAGACGATGAGGGCAAAGATGTTTCCTTCTGGTATATGTTTGGATTTAAAGGCAAAGACGAAGAAGGGAATATGAAAAGCGGTCTTTTTGGCCAGATGAGATACGATGGTAAAATTGGTGAAACAAAAGTTGACAAAATAGATTTATCAAATCTTAGAGATCAGCAAGGTAACACCTATAAGGATTGTGAGTTTGAGGGTTTTTATTTACCTGTGTACAAGCAGCCAAATTCACAATATAGCAACACAAAATATGGTGTATCTTTGGATGAAAAGTCAAAAAAAATATTTGCTCTAATTCAGGAAAATATGGAAACCCACACAAAGATGTCTGTTGAAAAAGGTGCAATAATTCTCGGGAATGATCTGAACGATATGCCGATTCTTTTTGACATCGAATTAGTAGGTGGAGGATATCCTTATAAGAACAAGCAAAATAGTAATGAAATCAAGAGAATTGTTAATTTTTATAAGGGAGAGATAGATTTATCACTTGATGATAGTAGGAATGATTATTCATTCTCTAGGGCAGTAAGCGGAAATAATCTTGGCATGTTTAACCCTTACAATACGGGTAAGAATGAATATAAACTCCACGCAAACTTTACAGGAGAAAGAAAATCTGATCTTGATGAGAGATATTCTCTAACTATTAGTGGAAATGACATTAATGGTTGGAATTTAGTGCTTTCATCTAAAATAAAGGAAGGTACTAAGACCGAAGAGAGCAATGTTACAGACTTTGAAACTATTTATGAAGATGACCCCACGCTACCTGTAGGAAAAACTAAAGTAAAACAGGAGGGGGTTAAAGGTAAGACTGTAACAAAGACAGCCTATTACTATGTCATCAATGCAAATGGTGAAGAAAAAGTACTTGAATCTAAAGAACCTGTAGCTGAAATAATTAAACCTGTGAATAAAATTGTTCTAAGAGGTACAAAGGCTTCTACAACAGATAAAGAAGCTAAAATAATTACCTTTGATGCAAATGGCGGAAAATGGAAAGATAACACTTCAATTAAGACTGTAGAAGCTAATAAAGGCGAAGAAATCAAAATATTAGATGCTCCATCAAGAGAAGGATATGTTTTTGACTATTGGAAAGGATCAGAATACTATCCAGGAGATGTATATAAAGTAGAGGATAACCATACTTTTACAGCAGTATGGAAAAAGGACTCTAAGAATCCAGATACTAACACTGGAGAGAATTTGAATAAACCAGATGAGCAGAGTAAGTCACAGAATAAAAATACATCTGATAATATAGCACCTAATACAGGAGATAATCAGAGTATTTATATTTATTTCTCTTTAATCCTTGTAACAGCATTGTCTGTTCTAGCTATGAGAAGATTTGCAACAAAAGAGTAGTAAAATCAATGTTCATGAATGATTAAACCAATCAAAAGCCGCTTTTATGAAACAACATAGAAGCGGCTTATAAAATTTTGGATTGCTTTTTCAGGTGGGAGATGTAAAATAATCATAGAAAACAACTTGGACAAATCGTTAATTAGAAGCGAGGTGGTGGATATGAAAAAGAAAAAAGTTTTGTTATGTGTCTGCTCGATCATTACATGTGTTCTTTTGATTTGCATAATGTATGTGCTAATGCAGGGGATTGAGAGCATATATCATGAAAATCATGGGCTAAGATATTTAAACTTGACAAGGATATTGGGATATGGGAATATTTTGCCTTTAATCACAGCTTTTGCTTTGATAGCAAGATATTCAATAATTTCGAAAGCGAATAGTATCTCTGAAACCACTAGGTTGCTGAAAATCCTTGAAAAAATATTTTACATACAAGCAGGATATACTTTTCTTTCGGTAAATTTAGTCGGTTTTCTTGAAAATGTAGGACCATTGCCCGTTTTTATTTTAGAGTTTACGGTTATATTTGTATGTTTGACGATTGCCTTAATTTTCAACATTATATCTGATTCGCTTACCAAGTTTTATAAACAGGTGGTTATGCAGCAGGGTCTTCCTTTTGATGCAAGATTAAATTATAGAAAACCAATGGATATATCTTCGATGACGAAGGATGAATTTGATTTTGAACTAGAAAAAGGTTATCAAGATGCCGTCGAAGGCAGAACAAAGCCGATAGATGAGGTCTTCGAATCTTGTTAAATTCTATTATGACATTTACAGCTAATTGGAGGTTTATAAGAGTGTCCACAACTATGAGGCCGCATATATAGTACTAATGCTAAGATTACGGTATGATTTTCGATTTTGTTGATTTGACCCGTAAACTCTTGTAAAAATTACGGTAAGATTTCCATTTTTTGTAATATGACCCGTAAACCACTTGCGAAATTTACGGTAAGATTTGCGACTTCGGTAAAATAGCCCGTAAAGCCAATCATCAACTCTTTTTATGGCTAAGCGGACAAAAAGAGTTGGTCCTATAGGGCAAAATGAGTTGATAATTGAATATTAAGGGTTTTATGGCACTTGCTCAATTATAGGATTCTTTTGTATATGTAAAGCCCCACGCTATACGTGGGGCTTTGATGTTTTAGCAACCTGTTTTGAACTTGTAAGATTTGTTCTGTAATGCAAGCTAGCTGTTTTGTTAAAAATGCAGAATCACAATTGGATTACAGACCAAGCTTAGCAAGTAGAGCATCCTTAGGAAGAGCGCCAACTACATTTGCTTTCTTTTCTCCATTTTCAAATAGGAAGATTGCAGGAATGGTCATGATACCATATTCCATGGCAAGTTCCTGGTTTTCATCAACATTAACTTTACAAACTTTAACTGCTCCATCTTTTTCCTTAGCAATCTCGTCAAGTGTTGGAGCAAGGTTTACGCAGTGACCGCACCAAGGTGCCCAAAAATCAACGATTGTAGGAACTTTACTCTCTAGTACTTCCTGTTTAAAATTATCTTTGCTTACATTTACTATCATATCAATTCTCCTTTTTTATATTAAAAATTATTAGCGGCTTTTGTTATACTAATAATATTTTAGTATCTAACTCAGTTTTCTTTAAAATCATTTAAGCGATTTGTTATTTTGAATTTTCATAAGTGCTTGACGTGAGATATTAACCACATATTCTGGCAAATCCTTAATCTCATCCTTGCTCAAGGTATCGACATAAATAGGATCTAGAAATTCTACCGTCATTGGCACACCAATGTTGGTTTTCAGATATCCTTGATTTTCATAATACAGATAAGTGCCGTCTATAACTATTGGCACTATAGGCGCACCAGTATGCCCGCCTGTAGCAAGCTTAAATGCTGCTCTCTTGTACTCGCCCATCAAGGGTCCCTTGCTTCTTGTTCCTTCAGGGAATATAACCACTGAATCACCTGATTTGAGCCTCTTCCAGCATTCCTTGAAAACTCTCAAAGAACTTCGAGGATTTCCTCTTTCGATAAAGAATCCGCCGACAGATTCAATCCACTTTCCTACATATGGAACCTTACGCATTTCAGCTTTTGCGATAAAACCAGCCTGCTTATCTTCAAGTGCATATAATATCGCTACAACATCAAGATACCCCTGATGATTAGAAATAAACACACATCCCTTATCTTCGGGAATATTATCCCTTCCAATGACCTCAATATTAAGTTTAAAATCTGCAACGATTTGCTTGATCAGAGGGTTGTTATGTGTGCCGATATACTCCCTCAACTCTGCTGGAGTCGCTGAATCTCTAAGAGCATCAATGCTTTTTCGATATTTTTCCATACTGACCAGCTGTTTAAAAAACATTATTGCATTAAGCGGTCGCATGAAGATTGCAGATATATTCATTTTGCCGGTTCCTTTCACTACATGTATAATATACCACAAAAAGATGGAAAAAAACATAAACAAAGTGTATAATAGGACCGAAAGGAGCAGAGCAGCAGGTATGAAACTGAAAAAGTTAACAATCAAAAATGTTATTTTGGCTATTATAATTTTTAGTATTATTCAGTGCATAGCTGTAATTGGACTGTATCTCGAAGTACTGAGTGAAGACATAAGTTTTTCGGCATTCCTTGCGATTTTACTCATACCAGTAGCCATTGAAGCAGTCATTATTTGTTGGCTTATTGAGAGGAGGAAGATAAATGATAATAGTAAATACACCAGATCTTAAAGGTAGAGATTATGAAGAAATTGAAATGGTAGCAGGTTCAATTGTTTTGAGCAAACACATTGGGAAAGACATAATGGCAGGTTTTAAAACAATTGTAGGTGGAGAGATTCAGGGATATACCGAGATGCTGATAGATGCTAGGACACAGGCGGTTCAAAGAATGCAAAATCGTGCAGAGCAGCTTGGCGCAGATGCAATTGTTAATGTGAGGTTTGCAACATCAGCTATTATGGAATCAGCAGCAGAAGTTGTAGCTTATGGCACGGCAATCAAATTTAAATAGGAATTAAAGATTTAGTTTCTTGAAGATTAAGTTTAATGAAGAATTTACAGAATAAAACAACATCGCTTAATTACGATGTGTCGAGAAAGATCAGAGTTGGCCTTGCATTTGCAGGGCTTATATTGTTTATATTTGTCGCGCGGCAAATGATGGATGCTAATAGAGGCCCAACCGCATTTGATGATGCGATAAGGTTCAAATTTTATAATATGCGAAGTGACACGCTTACACCAGTAGTTAAGGCAGTAACTTATTTTGGTAACTGGCAGACCACAATATTTATAGCTGTACTATTAATATTGTGCAAAAAAACACGAATGAAAATTGGTATTCCGACTGCAATAATGGCAATTATATCTGTAACAATGTACACGGTTCTCAAACCGATTTTTAACAGACCTAGACCTGACAGCGCTCTTTGGCTTGTTGTGCAACACGATGCCTCATTTCCTTCGGGGCATTCACTGAATTGTCTTGTGTTTTATGGCACGATTTTTTACCTTGTTTTTACCGGAGTTTATAGAACAAAATATCGCACTCCGATTCTGGTGTTGCTAGCCATCCTAATATTTTCAATAGGCATATCACGCGTGTATCTGGGGGTTCACTATCCGACTGATATAATCGGAGGATGGTCTTTGGGAATATTTTTGCTTATGTTATTTTCTTTTTGGGTAGATAAAAGTAATGTATCAGGTACTCGTATAGAGTAGCTATGTGTTTAAATAGAAAAATGCTATTCTGTGAGTAGATGAGAGATACTCGATTTTTAGAAATAGATTGATTATCCAATTTGAAAATAGATTGGTTGTTTGAAATTGTTCAATTTAGGAAAGGAGATTTTATGATTGCTAAATCAATTGTTGATGCAATAGGGAATACGCCTCTAATGAGGCTTGATAGATATGCAAGAGCTAGAGGTCTTGAGGGAGCGAATATTTTTGGAAAACTTGAGGCGCTAAATCCTACGGGGAGTGTCAAGGCGAGGGCGGCAGCATATATGCTTAAGGAGGCCCGCGATGCGGGCCTCCTCAATGCCGGCGGTACGGTAATTGAGCCAACGTCGGGAAACACTGGCATTGCCCTCGCCGCAATGGCAACGGCCATGGGTTACAAAGCGATAATGGTAATGCCCGAATCAATGAGTAAGGAGCGTAGGGCCATGATCAGTGCATATGGAGCTGAAGTTTTATTGACACCGGCTTCAGAAGGAATGCAGGGAACTCTAGATAAAACGGCTGAGTTATTAGAAGAGATGAATGCTAAAGAAAAGGGGAGCGCATTTTCGCCTGGACAGTTTGAAAATCCTGCAAACAGCCTTTCCCATTATGAAACTACAGGTCCTGAGATATGGGAAGATTTGAACGGAAATGTAGATATTTTTGTTGCTGGATTTGGAACTTGTGGTACGATTGCTGGAACAGGTAAGTTTTTGAAAGAGAAAAATCCTAATGTAAAAATTGTTGCTGTTGAGCCTAAGAGCTCGCCGCTTGTAACTGAAGGGAAGTCAGGCCCTCATAAGTTGCAGGGGATAGGAGCTAATTTTATTCCGAAACTCATGAGCGATGATGTTCAAAAAAACATTATTGACGAAGTGATGTGTATATCTGATGAAGGTGCCATTTCTGCTGCTGGTATTTTGTCGAAAACCGAAGGCTATCTTGCAGGGATTTCTGCCGGTGCTGCTTTGGTAGCTGCCGAAGAACTTGCCTCGAGAGAAGAAAATAAGGGTAAGAATATAGTTGTGATTTTGCCTGACGGAGGCGATAGATATATGTCCATGGGGCTCTACGAATAAAAATTATTTTGTTAATAGAGTATATAATTATTTAAATTTAATTGATTTTAATAGATAAAGTAGGGTATATATCTCCATAACGGCAAAAGATTGCTGTTGTAAAAACTGTTTTGCTTGAAAGTCGATGGGGTTTTTAGTAAAATAGTGTGTATAAGGACCAAATGTAATTGGTATGAATTTTTATAAGGAGGAGTATGTTATGAAGAAGTATGAATGTGGAGCATGTGGATATATTTATGACCCAGCAAAGGGTGATCCTGACAATGGAATTAAACCTGGTACAGCTTTTGAAGATCTACCAGATGATTGGAAGTGTCCTTTGTGCGGAATGGCAAAATCTGTTTTTGAACCTGTTGAGGAATAGTTTAATATGAGTAATGTAATTTTTAAATTTAGTTACGGACTTTTTATTCTATCTGCAAAAGATGGAAATAAAGACGGTGGATGTATTATCAATACCGCAATGCAGGCAACTGCTGAGCCGTTCAAGGCGTCTGTTACGGTTAATAAATTAAATTACACCCATGATATGATTAAAAAGACAGGAAAATTCAATGTTTCCTTCCTTAGTGAAGATGCAGACTTTGATTTGTTTAAAACCTTCGGATTCCAGAGTGGTAAAGATGTGGATAAGTTTGAAGGCTTTGATGGATGCGAGCGCGCTGACAACGGTATCTATTATGTTACAAGAGGCACAAATGCTATGATATCTGTTGATGTTGAGCAGACTTTCGATATAGGTACACATACCATTTTCGTGGGAACGGTTACTGAAGAGAAGGATTTGACTGATAAAGCTTCGTGCACCTACAACTATTATCAGAATTCTATCAAGCCTAAGCCAGCTGCAAAACCAGAAGATGGTTCTGAAAATGCTTCAGGTGATAAATGGGTTTGCACTATCTGTAACTACATTTACGATCCTGAAAAGGGTGACCCTGAACATGGAATTCCTGCTGGAACGAAGTTTGAGGACATTCCTGATGATTGGGTTTGCCCAATTTGTAAGCACGGTAAGGAAGTTTTTAAGAAACTATAGTTTCTTGGACCTAGAATATTAGGTTAGGCTTAAAGACGGCTTATAGGATAAAAAGAGTTAATAAAAACCGCTGTAAAGATTTATTTTTCATTCATTACAGCGGTTTTTGCTACTGTAAAATAATGGCATTATTTGTTGCGTAATGTTCAATGATAAAAGGGAGGATTAATCTCTCTTTTTATACATTTTATATTTAATATAGTAAATTATAAAGTATGGGAAAAGAAAAGTCGGAATAATATAACAAAGCACTGAAAAATATTCAGAAACGGGACGAATATTAATCATAGTATAAACCTCCTTTTGCTATCAAAGTAATATCATAATTCTATCTTAATTACAATAGGCAGGAGTAGCCTAAATCTCTACGAATCTATCCTTCACGAAAGACACATTTAGATTTGCTTAATTATTTCCAAAGTTTATCCGGATAGAGCCCCTTGTCCTTCATGGATTGCAATGCTGCGGTTACCAAAGGCTTATCTTCCTTGTATGTCATTCCGTACCATCTATCTTTAGAAGGTAGAACCTTAACTCTCGCCGATCCTGAAACAATCATTTTATCAACTATTAGAGGCAGAAAATATTCAGCTTTTAGGGGATCGGTTTTAAGCGATTTCTCAAGAAAAGCAGGGAAGTTATCAATCATAGCCTGCATAAAAGATTGCGTAAAGCCCCAAAAATTCATTGAAACAATGGTGTCTTCAGGGAGAGGAATCCAATCACCGGTTTCACCGTCCTCATAAGCTATTTCTAAGCCCCTGTGTGAAACCGAATCTTTTGTTTCAACAGAATCAGAAGCAGAATCAGAATTCAGATTAGAATCAATAGGTCGTCGCATTATTTTTGTGCGCTCAACTATGTCACTCAAATAGCCGCTGTCGCTTATCTGGCATACACCTCGGGCAACGTGACCCGACTCTGAAAGTGTATTCGGCAGCATATAGCCAACCATAGCGAAGTCAGATGTTTTGTTGTCTTGCAGAATCTCGCTTGAAATATCGGAAGTGCGAGGGTTGTGGTCAAGACCTTTGGATGTCACTCCATTGTTATCGAAATGGATTTCTGCCGATGAAAGTTCCGATGAAGCTGCCGATGAAAGAAAATCATAAATCTGCATGAATGCGCTAGGCCCGTAATAATCATCCGCATTTATGACTGCAAACGGACCTTTAACGATGTGTCGACATGACATAACTGCATGGCATGTACCCCAAGGCTTGGTGCGGCCTTCAGGCACATCAAAGCCTTCAGGCAAATCCGAGAGCTCCTGATAAGCATAGTGAATGGAAAGATGCTTACCAGCACGATCTTTAAGCAGATTATCGAATGCTTCGCGGTGTTCCTTTCTTATTATAAATACAACATCTTCAAAGCCCGCCATCATTGCATCGTAAAGCGAGAAGTCGAGAAGGATTTCCCCATCAGGTGTTACAGGATCAACCTGCTTCAAACCACCGTAGCGGCTTCCCATGCCTGCAGCCATAATGATGAGAGCCGGCTTTGTTATCTGTTTGCTCGCGATTGCATCGTTTTCTATTAGGTTGTTCATTATAGCATTTGTTTTGATTTTGTTGCCATTAGTTTGATTTGTGATTTTATCTTGCATATCATATCCTTTACTTTTGTTGTACATTTTATACACAGTACTTATGTCAATTGAACTCTCGAGCTTATTGCTTATGTTTCATATTTTCACTAGCAACTGAAAGCATAAGTTTAATTCTATTGAACTGATTTACCTCAGAAGCGGAAGCGTCAAAGTCAATAGGCACAATGTTTATATCGTTATATCTTTCCCTAATTGTCTTGATAACACCTTTACCTGTAATGTGATTAGGCAGACATCCGAAAGGCTGAACACAAATAATATTTTTAACTCCGTGTTCAATTAGATCAACCATTTCACCCGTCAAAAGCCATCCTTCACCATATTGATTTGAAAGACTAACGAACCGCTCAGCCCTGTCCGCTATTTTGTTGATGTGTTCAGGGACAACATATTTGGAATCCGAGAGCTCCTTGCGAACAATTTTTCTATAGTACTCGAAGTATTGTATTAGAGCGGCACCAAACAGCTCAGGTAGCAAGGCTCCTGAAAGCTCTTGGTGTTTAAACACTGGATTTTTAAATGAATACAATAAAAAGTCCGTAAGATCGGAGATTACAGCTTCGGCACCTTCCTGTTCCAACTTTTCTATGAGGAAGTTATTAGCCTGTGGCAGATATTTTACAAGAATTTCTCCGACTATTCCAACTTTAGGCTTTTCTTCGTCTGTGACATCAACCGCTGAAAAATCTTCGATGATCATTTTCACATTTTTTGTGAAAGTTTTACGAGAGAAGTCCTTAGAATTCTTTAAAATGTCAATCCATTTATCCTTGAGTGTGTTGCATGTCCCCTTAACTTTTTCGTATGGCCTTGTGGCACATAGGCATCTTTGAATCAAATCGCCATACTGAAGGCTGATTATAAGTCTTTTTGCAAGCTCCATGAGTTTTTTCTTAGGTATATTAAAGCCAGGATGTTTTTCAATGCCCTGAAAAGATAGTGCAATTACTGGAACATGCCCATATCCCGCATCCTTTAGAGCCTTCCTAATCAGGCCCACATAGTTTGAAGCACGGCAAGCTCCGCCAGTTTGAGATATTAGGAGCGAAAGATTGTCTGTGTCGTATTTTCCGCTCTTTATAGCCTCCATGAACTGACCTACAACAAACATAGATGGATAACAAGCGTCGTTATTTACATATTTTAGACCTAGTTGAATAACATCAGGGCCGATATCATCAAGGATTTGAAGATTGAACCCCAGATCCTGCAAGAGTTCAGAAATTAGTGAAAAATGAATTGGTGACATCTGAGGCATCAAAATAGTGTGTTTTTTGCGATCTTCTTCTGTAAACAGAACCGGACCATTGATCTCATCGTCACTCGCCTTACTTCTAGAGCGATTTTCAATGGTTTCTATCAGTGATCGCATCCTGATTTTCACTGCCCCTAGATTGTTGACCTCATCAATTTTTAGCAAAGTGTGAATTTTCCCATAATGCAGCAAAATATCATGCACCTGGTCAGTTGTTATCGCATCCAGACCGCAACCGAACGAATTGAGTTGAACAAGACCGATATCATTTTTGTCAGCTACGTATTCAGCAGCACGATATAGCCTTGCATGATAAGTCCACTGGTCCAAGACTCTTAGAGGATTTTCAACATCGAAATTTTGCGGAATTGCATCCAAAGTTAGAACTCCAAGTCCAAGAGATGTTATAAGCTCAGGAATTCCGTGATTGATTTCTTTGTCTAGGTGGTAAGGTCTACCGCACAAAATAACTGCCTTCTGGTCACTTTTCTTCAGTTGTTCAATGGCTTTTTCTCCGCGTTTTCGCATTTCGGCTTTAAACTCGTCAAGTGCCCAATATGCATATTTGCACGCTTTTTCAATTTCTAATTTTTGAATGCGTGGGAAGACTTCGTTAAGACGTCTTGGGAGTTTCCTTCTATCTCTTAACGATATAAATGGATTCAAAAATTGAACACCCTCAAGGTCCATATTGTTTTTGATAACCTCTGGATATCCACAAACAACAGGGCAGTTAAGGTTATTTGTCTGTTTCTTAAAATTCTTTTGTTCATAGAAAACAGAAGGATAGAAAATAAAATCTATGTTTTCTTCACCCGAATTCTTTTTTTTCAAAAGGTTTTCGATGTGTCCATGAACAAGCTTTGCTGGATAACACGCTGTCTCGGAAGGAATAGTTTCAATTCCATCCTCGTAGGTGTTTCTCGTAGTTTCATCGGAAAGTATTACCCTGAACCCCAGAGTTGTAAAAAATTGATGCCAGAAAGGGTAATTTTCGTAAATGTTTAGAACACGCGGAATACCAACAGTTCCGCGTTTTGCTTGTTCTACAGCAAGAATTTTTCTGTTGAACAGAAGGTCGTATTTCTCAGCAAACATATTTGGAAGTTTGTTTTCAATTTCGGATGTTTCATGATTGATACTACTGCCGCGTTCACAGCGGTTGCCTGTAATATAGCGCTTGCCGTTTGGGAAGATATTAATTTTTAGTCTGCAATTATTGCTACATCTGCCACAGTTTGCATCGATGCTTTTGTATGTGAAGTTTTCGAGCTCTTCTGACGACAAAATAGAGGATTTGACAATCTTCATGCCATCGCCGGCGGCTTCTTGGGGGTTCGCAATTCCCATGCCATAACTTGTGGTCTGGCGGTTTGCAAATCCTGTGCCAATGCCTTTGCTGGTTTCTTGAGAATTCGCAACTCCCATGCTATTCTCAGGCGCCATGGATTTTTTTAGTTGATTGTGAGCACGCTTCTTAGCAATTAGTGCAATTCCGAAGGCCCCCATTAATCCTGATATGACCGGACGCGTCACCTCTCTGCCTGTCAAATTTTCAAATGCTTTAAGTACAGCGTCCGAGAGGAAGGTGCCGCCCTGGACGACTATGTGTTCTCCAAGGTCGTCTGTGTTTCTGATTTTTATTACTTTTTGTATGGCGTTCTTGATTACGGAATATGCAAGACCTGCAGCGATGTCTGCCGGGTCGGCTCCTTCCTTCTGGGCTTGCTTCACATTTGAGTTCATGAAGACTGTACAGCGCGAGCCCAGATCGACCGGCCTGTTTGCACTTAAGGCCAGTTCCGCAAACTGGGCAGGCGAGAGACCTATACTTTTTGAAAAGGTCTCAAGGAAGGAGCCACAGCCGGAACTGCAAGCCTCGTTAAGCAGAATAGAATTGATAACACCATCCTGAATCTTCATTGATTTCATATCCTGGCCACCTATATCAATAACAAAGTCAACATCTGGATCAAAAAATTTGGCAGCTTCAAAGTGAGCAACAGTCTCAACCTCGCCTGTATCAAGATTCAGAGCAGCTTTGATAAAATCTTCTCCATAGCCAGTAACTCCAGCATATGCAAAGTAACTTCCGGGTGATTTAATTTCATAGATGTGTTTGATTTGATCTACAATTACCGAAAGAGGATCCCCACCGTTGCTTGTGTAATATGAATAAAGTATTTTGTTGTCTTCTGAAAGTAATACTAGCTTTGATGTGGTTGAGCCGGAATCTATGCCAAGATACATCGGACCAACATATTTATCAATATCCTCGTATTCAACAGTGCTCTGGCTGTGTCTCTTGCGGAAAGCTTCAAGTTCTTCATCAGACTCGAATAGAGGCATGAGCACATTGTTTACGCTTTCGTCGTCAAAATCCTTTTCTACCAGTTTCTTTAACTCGCTAAACTGCATCTCGTTTTCTTCTGTAGATGCTACTGCAGCGCCCTTTGCAACAAATATTTCTCCGTCATTTGGAGATATAATCTCATTTGGGGTTAAGCCGAGGGTTTCGACGAATCGGTTTTTAAGCTCAGGTAAAAAATGCAGCGGACCACCTAAAAATGCAACATTTCCTTTAATCGGTCTTCCACATGCAAGATTTGAAATTGTTTGATTTACAACTGATTGCAGAACTGAAAGAGAGATATCCTCTTTGCTTGCCCCCTGGTTAATGAGTGCTTGCACATCAGTCTTTGCAAAAACCCCGCAACGAGAAGCAATTGGATATATTTTGCTCGATTTTTCGGCATAATTATTAAGCCCCACAGCATCTGTTTTCAGAAGGGAGGCCATCTGGTCAATAAAGGCACCTGTACCACCGGCACAGATTGAGTTCATCCTAGACTCAACGGAGCCAGAAAAATATATAATTTTTGAATCTTCGCCGCCAAGCTCGATTGCGACGTCTGTTTGATCGATGAAAGTTGAAATTCCGCGCGATAGCGAAACAACCTCTTGAATAAAAGGTATATTGAAGTGCTTGTTTACATAAAGTCCGCCGGAACCTGTTACACTAACGGTTACAGGACAATCGCCAAGCTGCTCATGGCAATCTCTGACAACGTCCTTAACGGTATTTTTCACGTCGGACATGTGTCTTCGATATGTTTGATACAAAACATTAAAATCTTCATCGAGTGCGACAAGCTTAACTGTCGTCGAGCCCACATCTAATCCTAAATGCACTGTCATATCGTTTCTCCTTAGGCATATATTATACACTATTTTTACAAAATTTATTCAAATTTTAAAATATTTTGTTTGCATCCTAAATTAATCTGAAAAGTGTATAACAGACTAATAAAAGTGTGCAATATGGCAAGATGCAGTTAGTAAAAAAGTTGTTTAAAAGGTAATAAAAGACTAGGAAAGGCTTGAAAATAATTGAAAAATAATACATAGTTTTGAAGTTTGGTTTTGCAGCATTGTTTTGATAAAAAATGGTATACAAAAATTGTATATTTTGTGATATAATAAACAAAATGGCTATACGAAGGGAGAATTATATGAACAAAAATCGAAATTCATTGATGGCAGGATTCTTAATTCCTTCTATTATCGGTATTATTTTATTCATGATACCGGTAAAGAAATCGTTCTTTGGCGCAACAGGTGAAGGTGCTAAGGACTGGACAATTATGGTAAAAATCCTCGCCGATATTATCAGTGGTGCAATTGGAAGCATATTGCCTATTCTTTGTGTTATTATTGTTACAATTTCCGCAATTATGTCTGTTATAGCACTTGGAAAACCTAAGTTTATCACAGAGAACCACTTACTGAAAGATACTTTCTCAACTACACCTATATGGGTAGTTATCCGTGTTGTTGGTGCAGTATTTGCATGGCTCACTTACCTTGAAGTACAGGCAGGAGAGGAATATAGTGGTCCGCTTAACTGGATCACAAATCCTGATGATGGAGGCTTCGTTCTAGGAGACCTTTTGACAACGCTTGTTATTATATTTGCAATCGCAAGCTTGTTACTTCCACTTCTTCTTGACTTCGGTCTACTTGAATTTGTAGGAGCACTTCTGACAAAGGTTATGAGACCTCTTTTCAGGATTCCAGGAAGGGCGGCTGTAGACTGCTTCACATCATGGATTGGTGACGGTACTCTCGGCGTAATGCTCACATGCAACCAGTACGAAGGTGGATACTACTCAACTAGAGAGGCATCAATTATAGCTACTACATTCTCAGCTGTATCAATCACATTCAGTATTGTAGTTTTAGCTCAGGTTGACTTGATGCAATACTTCGGACCATACTACTTGACAGTTTGCTTGATTGGTGTTGTTTGCGCAATTATTTGCCCAAGAATACCACCTCTTTCACTTAAGAAAGATACATACCTTGTAGAAGGTAAAGCTATGCCAGAGACACTTCCTGATGGATTTAACAGCTCAGCAGATTACGGTGTTCACCTTGCTCTTGAGAGAGTGGCTGAACACAAGGGCGTTGGACAGTTTGTTAGCAATGGTCTTAAAAACATGGTAGGGATGTGGTTTGGAGTTATGCCTGTTGTAATGTGCATAGGTACTCTAGCACTTGCAATAGCTAATAACACAGAGATCTTCACATGGCTTGGAAAACCTTTCATGCCTCTACTTAACTTGCTAGATATTCCTGAAGCTGTTCACGCTTCAAAGACAATGGTAGTAGGATTTACAGACATGTTTACTCCAGCTATTATTGCAGCAGGTACAGTTAAGTCTGAAATGACTAAATTTATAATCGCAGTTATTTCTGTAACTCAGTTAATTTATCTATCTGAGGTTGGTGGACTTATCCTAGGATCAAAGCTTCCTGTAAATATTGGAGAGCTTTTCCTAATCTTCTTAGAAAGAACTATTATAAGTCTTCTAATCGTAGCTCCTATCGCTCACTGGATTTTCTAGTCTGAGTAGATAAGAATGCGAACTCAATTAATTAGAGGTAAATAAACTAATTAAATTTAAAAATCGAAACCATACGATATAGCCAAAAATGCTTTTGAGAGTCAGCATGTATATAATTTTTAAGTATATGTTGGCAATCAGGCAAAACACATGGATGTTTCTGTAATTTACAGTAAACATCCATTTTGTTTTGTTTAGCTTTAGCTGTGATTATTATGGTTCATCTCATGGTTATAAAGTTTTATATATGCTATAATATTAATGGTTATTTACAACTTTTTAAAAGGTTAGTATGCCTAATGCACAAATTAGTAAGGCAGTTTCGTATGAGTAAAGACAGTTTATAATCGAGAGTTATTGGAGGTGCAAAATGAATAAGAGGTTTTTAAATATTATTGAAAGTTTGGAAGCGTGTAAGGGTGATATTGGATTTTATTACAAAAACCTTGTAACAGGAGAAGAACTCGGATATAACGAAGATAAAGAATTTATGGCAGCTAGCGTGATAAAACTGCCTATCTTTGCTGTAGTTATGAAGAAGGTTGCAGAGGGCTCTCTTGATTTAAATATGAAAATAGCTGTTCGTGAGGAAGACATTGTTCCAAGCTGTGGAGCCATAAATTTGTATTCAACGCCACCTGTGTTAGACTTGAAGACTCTTTGCAACTTCATGATAGCACTAAGCGATAACACAGCAACTAATTTAGTTATAGATTTATTTGGTATAGAAAAACTAAATGAAGAATTTTCTGAGATTGGATTTGAAAAGACACATCTTGAGCGATATTTATTTGATCGTGAAGCAAGTAAGCTAGGCTACGAAAACTATTTTGTGCCAACAGAAATAGGAATACTTTTGGAGAAATTGTATAAAAATGATTTTGTCAATAGGGAAACCTCTGAGGAGATGCTGAGAGTTTTAAAAATGCAAAAAATCAACCATAAGATTCCTGGATTAATGAAAGGAAAATATGAGGTCGCTCATAAAACCGGGGAGGATGATGGGATTTCAAATGATGTAGGCATAGTTTTTTGCAAGGAACCATTTATAGTTGTTTTTGCTTCTAACAATGCTAATGTAGGCGAATTTGAAAATTTAATTCGTCAGATTTCGCTACAACTGACTATGGAGCAATAACAGCGCCTTTACAGAGTATCTAAATTTAGAGCAACACTGCTCCAGGGTTTCGGTCGAAAAATATGCTTTTTGATCCGGTGTAAAGCGGAATGCCATATGCAATTTCAACCTCTTCTGCATCAGGAGTGCCAGCCTTAACAAAATAGTCGAGCAAAACGGCAGCACGGCCTGCCGAATACATTACACGGTTGTCTATGCGGTGATTAGATGCGACACTTACGGCAGAACCTATGGCAATGCCAAGATCAGTGATATTAAACGCACAGCGACCGTGATTTTTTCTCATTTCTCCACAAGTTGGGAATCCACACATACCGCATTCGTTCAAACCGAAAGGCTTTTGTATGGAGCCTAAAATCACAACGGCATGTGAATTGTCGATGTTGTTACCGTCTCTTAAAAAGAAGGGGAGATCATAGCTGCTTGCAAGTCTGCGCATTTTTTCAGCAAGCTTTGCTTTCTCGTCTCCAGTGATAACAAAACCTCTTATAGTATCTTTACCACTTCCCTTAGGAGCGGTTTTTGCTGCAGCAAGCATCAGGTCGGCAACCTCGAGAACGGCATCTTTTTCTGAATTTTCCATTTCCTTTAGCATTTCAGTTAGCAACTCCTTTTTAAATCTTTTCTATGAATTTTTTTGAATCCTCAAAAATATGAAACTCCCATTCGTGAACAAAAACAATCTCTAATATGCTTATTATAACATCAGACTAGACAAAAGACGATAGCTATTATTTTCTCCTGCCCTATTGAAAAGTGAGACGGCGTCATATATAATAATATCAAGACGAAGTGACACAGTGTCATAAATAATTACACTAAGACAAAGTGACACAGTATCATAAATAATAATGCCAGTATAGAGTATTTTGTTATAAAGAAAGTAAGGAAAGTTTTAAAGATGGCAAAGGATACATTTCATAATCTCAGCAGAGAGAAAAAAGAAAAGATTCTTGATGTTCTAAAGGCAGTTTTCAGGGAGAAACCATTCCACGAGGTAACTGTTAAGGAAATTGTGGAAGAATCAGGAATCGCAAGAGGAAGCTTCTATCAGTATTTTGATGATCTAAAGGAGGCGTATTTTGAAGTTCTAAATAGTGAACTAGGCGATATACATAGCCTTTTCGTTGATATTTTTAAAGAGCAAAATGGTGATATTAGATCTGCTTTGGTTGAATATGGAGACTCGTTAAGCCACATTTTGTTCGAGCCTAAATCATATAATATTTATAAGAATTATTTCATTTATTGGAATGAAAATCTGGACCGCGCATGGGAGGCCTGGAAGTCTCACGAGGGAAAATCTGATAAGGGTTCCATGAGCAATATTATGAATATCAACTTTGATCCGGAAAAAATAAATTATATTAAAGGCATAATCCATAATTTGATAAGACGCAATTATGTGGAAAACTGGTCATCAACAGAATTTTCACATAAATTCGATAGCTATGTGGAATGGATTTTAGGAGGTATAGAATAAATGGCGATTTTTGAAAGTATTTTTGATTTGACGTATTTGGCTTTAGTTATAGGGCTTGGCATTAGACTCCTAATCGAGCGTGGAAAAATCACGAAAATGTTCGGCATTATGGCTATTTTGTTGGGGTTTGGAGATTCTTTTCATCTGCTGCCGAGGATTGTATCTCACTTAAGCCCGGGAGGATTTGAAGCAAACGCAGCATTTCTTTCATGGGGGCAATTTGTCACAAGCATAACGATGACGATTTTTTATGTGATTTTTTATCATTTCTACAAGAATCAAAGCGGCGATTACGACAAAAGAAAGATGATCGCGGTTTATGCACTGGCGGCATTAAGAATCGTTTTAGTCTTGCTTCCTGCAAATAACTGGGGACAAATGCCAGGAGACTATATGTTTGGGATTTATAGAAATATTCCTTTTGCAATTTTGGGTGGCCTGCTCATATTCTGGTCTTATCGACGCAAGGATTATCCAGAACTTGGTAGGATGTGGTACCTAATCTTAATAAGTTTCTTATGCTATATTCCTGTTGTTATATGGAGTGATGCATTCCCACTTGTTGGCATACTCATGATCCCCAAAACTGTAGCATACCTTATGATTGTAGTTTCGGGCTTCCAGTACTTTGTTGGAGATTTTGGTAAGATAAATTTACTAGGTATTGCGTTTGTAAATATGATTATGGGCTTTGTGGGCGGAGTGTTTTATCGTGAGTTTACAAAATATTATGATTTCACTGCCGTGAATCATTTGGGGAAATTGCATGTACATATGCTGGTTCTTGGATTTATTACTATGTTACTGCTATATGTTGTCGTTAAGAGATATGATGACTCAGATGTTGAAAATCTTAAGAGGCCCGTTCATATATTTGAAGGCGGATTGATTCTAACTGTGGTTTCAATGATGGTCATAGGTATATATGAGGTTGTGGGCGAGGGAGTAGCTACGATTAGCATCCCAGCAATTTCCGGAATCAGTGGAATCGGTCACATTTTACTGTCAGTAGGTTTGGGATGGGCCATTGTGAAAATTTACAAT
>JAQYRL010000037.1 GCA_028725765.1 Clostridiales bacterium | reverse complement strand
ATCGAGTAGGGGCTAACTTGTAGCCCCTCTCACACCACCGTACGTGCCGTTCGGCATACGGCGGTTCAACCTAAATAGTAATCTAAACAGCTTATGAGTCCTCGCTTTGCGAGGATTTCTTTGCTGATGAGGTGCAGTCCTGTGGTTTTGGCTACCGCTTGGTAGTGATTCCCGAAACCTACAGACTGTCTTGCCATCCACTCAGGTGCCCCGAGTTTACGCAATCCCCACATTCGCTTACTCCTTTTTTTCCACTGTTTCCATATGACAATCCTCATGCGGTTTCTCAAGTGCTCATCGATTCTTCTCATAGCGGTCTTCTTACTGCCAATTCTGAAATAGTTAATCCAGCCACGTATCACCTGGTTTAGTTTCATGATTCTATAATCCATACTAACTGACCAGCTACGCTTGGTTAACTGTTTCAACTTCCTCTCGAATCGCTTTATTGAGTCTCGGTGAGGTCTTGCCTTCCACCCTTCTCTGTCCTTCCAAAATCCAAAACCGAGATATTTTAATTTGGATGGTTTCGTGACCTTGCTCTTTGTAGCATTGACTTTGAGCCGCAATTTACGTTCAATCCACCCTGTAATAGAGTGCATGACTCGGTTTGCTGCTGCACTACTTCTAACAGTGATAATACAATCATCAGCGTATCGCACGAAGTGCAATCCTCTCTGTTCCAGTTCCTTGTCAAGTTCATTGAGCATGATGTTTGATAGAAGTGGAGATAGGTTACCTCCTTGTGGTGCTCCTTTCTCCGTTACCTCATACTTCCCACGCACCATAACACCAGCGTTTAGGTATTTCTGAATCAAAGATTCTGTATCTCCATCGTTGATGTATTCGTGTACAAGGTACATGAGTTTATCATGGTGTACATTGTCGAAGAACTTTTCGAGGTCGATATCCACTACATAGGTATATCCGTCGTTGAAGTACTCAAACAATTTCACAATCGCTTGCTGTGCACATCTGTTCGGTCTGAATCCATAACTGTACTCACTGAAGTAAGGTTCCATTATGGGCGTTAACCGTTGGGCGATGGCTTGTTCAATGACTCTGTCTACTACCGTGGGGATACCAAGATTACGCACACCACCATTTGGCTTTGGTATTTCTACCCGTCTTACTGCCTGCGGTTTGTACTTCCGTCTTCGTATCCGCTCTCGGATTTCCACCCAGTTTTCGACAAGGTATTCATCAATTTCATTGGTGTCTATCCCATCCACTCCACCGGCTCCTTTGTTTGCTTTTACTCGCTTGAGTGCCAGTTTCATATTGTCTCTGCTGAGGATTTCCTCTAAAAGCTCAGACATAGATTGTCTCCTTTCCTTCCTCTGCTCTTACGTCCTCTGTCCTACCTCCTATGGAGCGTTCGTTTCGTTACGTCTTCGCTACTTGCTCCTCGTCGGACATGGATTCTCGCCATCAGAGTTCCATTTGACTTTAGGTTGTTCAGCCCTTCGCTCCATATCCATTACCGATACTTCATCACTACTATGGCTTCGGCTGACTTCTCATGGTTCGTTGTTACTACAGCTGTGCCGTCCACGAGACCTCACGGGATAAGTCGTCATTCTTTCCTCGTCTACCTGCCTAATCTACACATACGGGTTACTTGCCTTTTGGACTTCGTGACTTGTAGTCCACTTATCCGCCGCATGTGCCTTGGTATTAGGTTCCTGTTCGTCAGGCTACGATTTCGCTATCCCTTCTTCTCGCCCAAGCCTCACGACTTGAACCTTGGGAGTCGCTTTGGGGTTCGTCGGCAACTACGCCCCTTGTGGACTTTCACCACAGATTGACGGCATGCCCGTCATACCACAAAACGCGTTATATTATATAACGCGTTTTCTCATATAAGTGCTCAGTATAATCTTGCTTAACTCACTTCAAATTGCAAAGCAACTCTTTTGCAAGGCTATGTCGCTTCTCTGTTCCGCAAAGATTTTCAACTACTGCGAGCGAAAATTCCATCGCGAGTGCCGGACCCCTTGAGGTAATTAAATTACCATCTATTACGACATTCTCATCTATGTATTTTGCACCAGCTAGTTGATCTTCAAATCCTGGATAAGACGTAATTCTCCTTCCTTCAATCACATCAGCGGCCTTCAATGCGATCGGAGCAGCACATATTGCTGCGACCATTTTACGAGCAGCCATCATATCCCTTAAAATGTATTTTACGCCTTCTGAATCCCTAAGATTTTCAGCTCCTGGAAGTCCTCCAGGCAGTATAACTCCAAAGGCTTCCTCAACATCTTCGTCTTCAAGATTATCAATTAGAGTATCACACACTATCTTAATACCGTGTGCTCCCCTAACAGCCAATCTGTCCGAACATGAAACCAGGAGAGCATTAATGCCAACCCTCCTAAGCAGATCAAGCGGCGTTAGAGCCTCGACTTCCTCAAAGCCTTCCGCAATGAGAACAAAAATAGTCTTATACATTTTTTTGCTCCTCAGCACTTACTTTACCGGCAAGCACCATGTCGTATTTTGCCCTCTCTCCACCGATAAATTTTGGTCTTGTCCTAGCACATGTTAAATGCGCACATCCGATTTCCTTCATCGACAATCTAACAGGCACAGCAACCGGTTTGAGATGCATTCCAATCAGAGTATCTCCAATATCCATCCCTGCATCTGCCTGTATCCTTTCTAGAGCTACAGGGTCTTTTGCATTATTGTAAACCGTAACAGTGAAAGAACCGCCAGCATGGAGCTGAGGAACTACGTTTACAACCTCATCTAGGGGACCGAGAGCCGCCCTCTCAGTAATAATTGCACGATTTATATGCTCACAACCTTGTGCTGCAAGAAAGATACCTTTTTCGTCCAAAATAGGTTTGATACCCTCATATACCGCTTCTGCCGCATTCATATCAGAGCCCTTACCAATTCGCTCTCCCTTGATTTCACTGGAGGAGCAACCTACAACAAGTATATCACCCTCTTTGAGGTGAGCAGCCTCTATAAGCTCCGTAACAGCCTTTGCCGCTGTCTCCTTGATGTTTTTAAAATCATCTGTCACCTTGTCCATTTTACAGCCTCCTTATGAATCTAACTTGTAAATCTAAGTTTTAAAATTAAAAAAATTAAATTTTACATTAAACTTAAATCATACACTTTTATTTAACATATAATAAATAATAGAATCTATACATCCCAAGATTTCAAATACTCTTCCTGTTCAGATGTAAGAGTATCTATTTCAATTCCCCATGACGCGAGCTTCATGCGAGCGATTTGATCGTCAATCTTGTCACTTACATCAACCACATCGTTAGGGAGGTTTTTATAATTATCCTTAATATACATTGCTGACATCGCTTGAACTGCAAAGCTCAAATCCATAATTTCTGCTGGGTGTCCGTTTGATGCTGCAATATTCACAAGTCGCCCCTCTGCCAAAACGTGTACTGTCTTGCCATTCTCTAGAACAAATGCGGTAATATTCTCCCTTGACTCTCTAATTGATACCGCACTCTTCTTAAGTTCAGCCATGTCGATTTCTGTATCGAAATGCCCTGCATTTGCAAGTATCGCACCGTCCTTCATTGTCAACATATGCTCGAGCGCAATTGTTTTGTTGCAGCCCGTTGCAGTCACAAAAAAGTCGCCCAGCAAAGCAGCTTCCTTCATAGGCATCACGCTATATCCATCCATTTTGGCTTCCATAGCCTTGACAGGATTAATCTCAGTTACAATCACCTGCGCACCCATGGCTGATGCCCTCATCGCAATACCTTTTGAGCACAACCCGTATCCAACAACAACGACAGTTTTTCCGGCAACAATGAGGTTTGTATTGTGCATTATGGACTCCCAAGTTGACTGTCCAGTCCCATATCTGTTGTCGAAGAGATGCTTACAATCAGCATCGTTAACTGCAACCATCGGGAATTTGAGAATGCCTTGGTTAGCCATTGACTTTAGCCTAATCACGCCAGTGGTAGTCTCTTCGCAACCTCCCCAAACTTCCGATGCTAAATCAGGTCTCTTCTTGTGTAGACAGCTTACCAAATCGCAGCCGTCATCAATTATAATATTTGGCTTGTGCTCAAGGCACATTTCGATATGTCTCTCATATTCTTCCTGGCTCTCACCGTGTACGGCATATACCTTAAGCCCTGAATCAGCGAGTGCAGCCACAACATCATCCTGGGTCGATAAAACATTTGAACCAGTGATGCTCATATCCGCACCTCCAGCTGCAAGAACCTTGCATAAATATGCGGTTTTTGCCTCTAAATGAACAGAAAGGCAAATCTTTATGCCTTCAAAAGGTCTCTCCTGCTTAAACTTCTCCTCCAATTTACGCAAAATCGGCATATTCTCTCTGACCCACCTTATTTTCATGTGGCCCGAAGGAGCTAATTTAATATCTTTAATATCGTATTTATTCATTGTACTATTCTTCTCTTCACTTTCCCCATAGCAAGGCTTATGCTTCTCATCGTCGTTCCCATTGTCAAGCCAATCACCGTAACAGATGCTGTGTCGATACGACAGGTCTATTCAACCGTTACGCTCTTTGCTAAATTCCTAGGCATATCTATATTTTCGCCTCTTTCTTTTGCAACAAAATATGCAATCAGCTGAAGTAACACAATCGATAGTAGCGGTGTCACCTCATCAATGCATTCAGGTATGAACAGTACCATCTCAGACGCATCTTTGAAGAAATCATTTTTCTCTTTTGTTATCGAAACAACATAAGCATCCCTAGCGGAAACCTCAACTATGTTTGACAACATTTTTTCGGCAAGCTCGTCCTGTGTTGCAAGTGCGAATACTATAGTATCTTTATCCATAAGTGCTATTGTGCCATGCTTAAGTTCACCCGCAGCAATCGCAAAAGAATTGATATACGAAATTTCCTTAAGCTTAAGAGAACCCTCGAGTGCAACATTTGCGTCAAGTCCTCTACCGATATAGAAAATGCTCTGTCTATTACAAATCTTTTTAGCAAGTTGTTCGATTTTCTTCTCGTTCTCGAGAAGTCCAGAAACCTTAGAAGATACCGATTTAAGTTCTTCCAAAACTTTTTTCTCAGTTTCCTCTGAAATTGTCTGCTTAAGTCTACCCATATATAATGCGATCAGATATAGGCACATAAGCTGTGTGGTATATCCCTTTGTAGATGCGACCGCAATCTCAGGGCCTGCCCATGTATAGAAAACATCATCAGACTCTCTTGCAATGCTGCTTCCAACCACGTTTACGATTGAAAGAACCCTTGCGCCTTTTTTCTTAGCCTCTCGGAGAGCCATTAGCGTATCTAAGGTTTCTCCAGATTGAGTTACGGCAATGAATAGAGTTTTATCGTTTACAAGTGGATCTCTATATCTAAATTCAGATGCAACATCAACCTCAACAGGTATCTTAGCCCATTTTTCTATAAGAGTCTTGCCTACAAGACCAGCATGATATGCAGTACCACAGGCAACAATGTATATTTTTTCAATTTTATTCAGATCATCCAAAGTTAAACTGATGCCATCAAGATGTATCTTACCCTCATTATCAAGTCTTCTTGCGAGAGTATCTTCTAAAACCTCAGGCTGGTCGTGAATTTCCTTTAGCATAAAATGGTCATATCCACCTTTTTCTGCCGTCTCGATATTCCAATCGATGTGGAAAATTTTCTTATCAACCTTATTCTTATTGCGATCAAGAATTTGCATTGAATCAGATTCACAAATGACAAGCTCGTCATCATCAAGAAAATATACATCTTTGGAATGCTTAAGTATGGCGGTCATATCTGAGGCAATGAAACTGCCCTCGCCTGTGTGACAAGCAATTAGAGGAGCATCCTTACGGTAACCGACTATTTTGTGCTCGTCATTCTTATAAATTGCTCCTATTGCATACGCGCCCTTCATCATTGATGTCGCCTTAAGCATCGCATCAACTAGGTCGAGTCCCTCAGCACAAAATACTGACAGCAGCTGGGCGATTACTTCGGTGTCAGTCTCTGATTTGCACTTGATATTATATTTCTCGAGTAACATTTCCCGAAGTTCACTGTAGTTTTCAACAATACCGTTGTGCACTACAGCAATATTCCCATCTTCGCTCACATGCGGATGTGCATTCAAAACAGATGGTGCTCCGTGAGTTGCCCACCTCGTATGACCTATTGCTACATTAGCATCTAGGAATTGCCCTTTTAAAACTTCTTTAAGTTTCGCAATCTTGGATTTGCTCTTTTCATCATTGTCTTCAGCAATTTTCTTGATAAAGAGATCTCCATTATCAAGAAGAGCAATCCCTGCAGAGTCATATCCTCTATATTCAAGTTTTGCAAGTCCGTCAAGGACAATGTCCTTGGCAGAATCATTACCTATATATCCTACAATACCACACATAAAATTCTCCTAATTTATCATATATGTAATTAATTTTCCTGTATCACACTAAAGTGCTTGTTAATATCCCGAGGCATTACGTAATATCATGCACCATATTTCTTTGTTATTAGATCAGCAAGATCAAGTGCCATCTTGTGAATTTTTTCAATATCCTTACCTTCAATCATCACTCTAACAACTGGTTCAGTGCCTGATGGTCTTATTAACAGCCTGCCTTCTTGATTTACAGCTTTCTCTATCTTTGCAATTTCGTTTAGTATTT
The DNA here is from genome assembly GCA_028725765.1 of Clostridiales bacterium. Taxonomy (GTDB): domain Bacteria; phylum Bacillota; class Clostridia; order Peptostreptococcales; family Anaerovoracaceae; genus S5-A14a. The sequence goes on along the minus strand of JAQYRL010000037.1, from coordinate 8,867 downwards.
CAGAATCTTTTAAGAATAACTCTTTATTCATATTAGCGACTTTTGCATTTTCGAGTACCTGAGGAAACAGTTCAACTTCTTTGGCAAGTTTTGACAAAGGCTCTCCAGAATCTAAAAGTATCTTTAAGAATTGCAGAGATGATAAAACTCCGTCACCAGTCGTTGTGCGATTAAGGAAAATGATATGCCCAGATTGTTCACCACCTAGTATGCATCCTGTTTCTAGCATGGATTCAAGAACATACCTATCTCCCACCTTCGTAACATCGACAGTTATACCATGTTTTTCACAATATTTATGGAATCCTATATTGCTCATAACAGTTGCTGTAACACGATTGCCGATAAGCTCCCCTGCATCTTTGAGCATCTTGGCACATAGGCAAATTATTTTGTCGCCATCAACAACCATCCCGTTTTCATCTACTACGATAAGTCTATCGGCATCACCGTCAAATGCAAGTCCTATGTCAGCTCCAGTTTCCACAACCTTCTGCTGAAGCTTTTCTGGGTGTGTCGATCCGATCTTGTCATTTATATTAACCCCATTAGGATCATCTCCTATAACGGTGACATCAGCACCTAGCCTTCTGTATATATCCGGAGCAACCTTGTAAGATGCACCATTGGCACAGTCTAAGACCACTTTAAGCCCATCTAGTCTTCTGTCCATTGTGCTAGCTAAAAAATCCTCATAGTACTTTAGAGCATCTTGACTGCCGTCTATACACTTGCCTATTTCGTCACCCTTGGAAATTTTAATCTTGATATCATCTTCTTCTATCAGAGTTTCTATTTTCTCCTCAATTTCATCATCAAGTTTAAATCCATTGGCGTTAAAGAACTTAATACCATTATACTCAAAAGGATTGTGACTAGCCGAAATCACAATTCCTGCGTCTGCTCCATAGTGTCTTGCAAGAAGTGCAACCGCTGGTGTTGGGACAACTCCAACTTTTATGACGTTACCACCAACAGACAAAATACCTGCTGCAATGGCATTTTCAAGAAGATCTCCTGAAATTCTTGTATCCATACCTATAATGAAAATAGGTCGTTTGCTGCTTTTTTTTAAAACTGTAGCTCCCGCCATGCCTAATTTAAAAGCGAGTGTGGGAGTAAGATCATCGTTTGCAATGCCTCTAACTCCGTCCGTTCCAAAGAACTTTCCCATATAACCGCTCCTTTGCTGTACTATATTATAAATTACTCAATCAATACGGTGACCTTGCTAGGCCTTATTGTATATTTCTTAAATGCTTTTTTATTAACCACAACAACATCTACTTTGTAGGACCCCTTTGAATAGCCTGACACATCAACCGCAAGCGTGAAGTCTTCTTTGTTGACATTGTCAAGGGATGATTTTTTACCCTCAGCACTTATGACTACTCCTTCCTCAACAGTAGCCTTAAGATTTTCATCCAAACCTACAACATCGATCTCGTCACGATCAAAGTTGATATTTTTACTATCTGTTGCCGATAATATAATTTTTGCGGTCATGTCACTGCCCGCTGCAAGCTGAACACCTTTAGGTAAAATAGGTTTGAGCTCAATCGTCGTATTTTGGTCATATCCTGAAAGATCAACCGGCTCGGTCTGAATCTTCGAGATATCTTTAACAACATCAGCATTTCCCTTTATTGATACAGTCTTTGAATATTCAAGTTTTGCATCGCTTGAATCCTCGCCTTGAATTGGCACCTCAAGATCAACTTTCTTGGTTTTTGTCATAACTGCCTTTATCTGAATTTGGCTAGAGTTAAGTCGAATCCAACTAACCTTTTTTCCGTTTTTATCAACAGGCACCAGTTCTGCCTCAACTATGGTTTCTTTATCCTTTATCTGATCGACTCTTACTTTAGCAATAACCTGAGATACTTTCTTAACATTGTTCATTGCTCCGCGAATTATTACATTCTCGGGAGTTTTTTCGATAGTATATGGCTCTGAATCAGAATTGGTCGATCCTACGTACACAATTTTCGTAGGTCTTTCTTCCGAGGATAACTCTCCTACGGTTAATTTAGCTTTGCTAATACTCTTATTATCAACGTTTACCTTCTCAGGTGTCCTAACGTTTACATCAAGCTCGTTATGACCTGCACGTGCCAATGCGAGATCAACTTTTGCATAAACATCATCTTTTTCAACATTTTGTATTCGTGAACGCTCGCCCTTTACAGTAACATTTATTTTGTCTTCACTGATACTCTCTATTGCAAGGCCACGTTCTTCAAGTGCTATTTGATTCTCCAAATTGATATTTACATCAACAAAAGATTTCGTTGTTACAGGGTTTATCTCTCCAATAACATATGCCCACAAAATAATGGCAATAAGAAATGACATTAGAAGGTTAAGCTTTTTACTCTGAAACATTAGTTATCCGCCCCCTTCTTTATGTCTTCTGATTTTGAAAAATTAGCTGAGTTTCGGATATTTGCTGGTTTTGAAATATCTTCTGATTTCGGAAGTTCGTCCCTTTCGTTCTCAGGCGATTTAAGAAATTTGAAAATACTCAATATTCCCTTATTTTCTTTATCTTCAATAGGCTTATAAAAGTCATTTAAAAGTTCTGAAAGTTCCTCTCTTGTTAGCCTTCTGTGAAGTCTTCCTCCCTCTGCGTGCGAAATAATACCAGTTTCTTCCGAAACAATAAGTACCATCGCATCTGAAACCTCCGTGATACCAATTCCCGCCCTGTGGCGAGTTCCAAGATCCGGATTTAAATTTTTATTTGAAGTTAAAGGCAAAACACAGCCAGCAGAAGCGATTCTACCACCTTTTATTACAACTGCTCCATCATGTAGAGGCGCACCCTCATAAAAGATATTGCCCAGAATTTGAGAGTTGATAGTTGAATCAATGCTAGTTCCAGTATCCATTATTTCTTTTAGCGGTGTATTTCTCTCGAATACTAACAAGGCTCCTGTTTTTGATCTTGAAAAGAATGTTAGAGCAGTCTGAATTTCTCTAGCAATCTCCATATCAACTGTCGCATTGCTTGTTCCAAACGGTGTCTGGACCAGTTTCGAGCGTCCCATGTATTCAAGTCCACGCCTGAGCTCCGGCTGAAATACAACAACTAAGGCAAACATACCTAGGGTAAAAGTAGCTTTTAGTACCCAGTATAGTGTGTATAGTTTTAAATAATCAGATATAAAAAATACTACCACTAAAACAAGGACGCCCTTAACAAGCTGCTGCGCCCTCGATTTCTTAATAAATCCTAAAATTCTATATATCACATAGGTAACAATCAAAATATCAAGTATATCTGTAATACCTATATTAGAACCTATGTTATCAAAAAACTCTCTCATATCAACTCGCCCCTTTTGAGTTCTCTACTTATATTATTTTACACCATGAAGAGAGTTTTGACAATACACGGTCAGCAGTGTCATATAAAATATATTACAACGTCAAACTAAAAAATGACCATTTTAATTCCAGAGCAAACTTGAGACATTCATTCCTTATGTATATATACTATCAGATTCGCTTTAAATAATATGACCGCAATGTGCTTTAACATTGCGGTCATATTATATCCTATCACTTTATTGCTATCTATACCAACTATATATTTGCTATTGAGCTTCAGCTTTGTTGTTTTCGTACATAATATAGCCATCCTTCTTCAATTTTGCTAATAGATTTTCCTTATCTTTAGTTGAACCATAGTTGTCATCTGAAGATTTTGTATCGAAATCAATTGAGCCATCGCTTAAAATGTACGCCTCTTGACTGCATGTATTGTACTCAACACGAGCATCAGAGCTTGATCCTTTGCTTGTTATCTTATATATTGTCAACATCGAAACAGTTCCATATTCAGCATTGCTATCATATTTGATAAAGTTTTCCATCTTTTCAATATTGTATGTCATATATTCTGTGTTTTCGTAATCGGCTCTGATAGATGTATCATTTGCTTCAATGAGAGCATCTAGGCCTTTTAATTCATTCAATTTTTTTAGGCCCTTTACAGTAACTTTGATAGTCTTTTTATCGACAGTCTTCCCCGAATCTTGCAAATCATTTACGTATGAATCTCTTATAGACAAAGTAACTTTATCACCGTTTTTTAATTTGCCCTGGCGATCGTAATCCTTAATTACGAAAACTTCATTACCATCCTCATAATAGTCATCATCATCTTCATCTACCTCTTGATCAGAAAATTTAATTTTACCGATTCCGTCAAATCCAACAAATTCAATTTTATTTTTCTTTAAGAGATCTTTGATTTTAATGCCTTTAACCTTTTCTAAGCCCTTAACCTTAAATTCTTTTTCACCATCTTTAAATGGCAGATCATCCGAATAACACTTTACTGTAAATTTAACTTTCTCTCCATTTTTAAGATTTTCTTCCTTGCTAAATGCATATTGTACAGTATCTTTTAGTCTCCTTGCATTTGCAAATTCTTCAGGAGTTCCAGCAAGAGATTGATCTAAAGATAGATTGTCTAGGTTTCCTGCCAATCTCTCCGCATCTTTGTTTGAAAAGCCAGCTTCTTTAAGAGCTTCCTTCTCAATGATCTGATCAATTTCTTCTCTGTTATAATCAAGTACACCACTGCCGTTATAACCTGAAAATTTAACTTCAACTTTATCTTCAAGAGATATACTCCTGTTCAGGAAGAGCACTATAGCAATAATGATGACTAAAATTCCGACACCTACAGCTATTGCAATGTTCCTACCTTTTTTGTTTTTTAGATTCTTTGCCAGAATGTTCACACCTTCCTTTAGTCCTTCACGATTTTGCTCATCAAGTGTAAAGTTCTCTTTAACGTTCTTAAAATTATCTTTTGCTGATTTTATACCATCCTGTAAGTTGATTTTTGAGGCAGTATCCTTAATATCCCCCAAGATTCCCTCAGCTGCAGTTCCTTTTGACTCAGTGGTCTTATCTGCTTCTTTAGAAATATCAGATATATTTGACGCGTCCTGGTTTAAACCTTCAGATGAGCTGTTTCCAACTTCATTTCCATCAGTATTGTCTAAATTGGTGTCTTTTAAATTGTCATCATTTAAATTAGCCGATTCATTTCTGTTGATATTATCATCTTTACCATACTCACTCATTCGAATTTTCTCCTTTGCAACAATATGTATTTGAATAATTCCCATAAATCAATAAAACATACATTTTATTGATTTATATTATTGTAACTTATTTTATAGAATAAGTAAACAAAATTTAAAATATTAATATTAGTTAGATTTAGGTGATAATAAGCAAAGTAAATTCTAGTAAATAGTTGGAATTAGAAATTAATATGAAAAGCTTGTTGTACTAGAATTGCATTTTTATATTTATTCAATACTCTCTGTGATAAACTCATGCACATCACTTATTTCACAAAATTCAGGATCCATATGCGTCAAGAAATGCCAATCAGATTCTCCATTTTTTTGTACAAAACAGCCTCTCCGTCTTCAGAACCGAAATATGCTCTGGTAACATCATATCCCTCGGCATGCAGGTATTTTGTGACATCCTCATATACTTGTTCTCGGCGATTAATATATTGCTTTACATCATTATTTTCAATACTATAAGCATCGACTCTAGTACTGCCATCAACCATCCCACTGCCTGGAGCGGATAAATCAGGAATCGGCTTCCAAATTACATCTATATTGTCTTTTTCCGGAAACATCAATTTGGTAATTGGCACGATGTTATTGTTATATTCTAATTCTAAATAGTCAGGTATCTTATCTAAATTTATGGTCTCGTATACAAAACCATCTTCTACCTTGCATTGATATCCGTCAATCTGAGAGATAAAAGTTCTGCCCTCATCTATCGTATCGAACAAGCCGATTTCAGTTCCATTGCCTTCTTGATTTAATTCTAATATATACATATTTATCTCCTATATTAATATATGCTCAAAAATTTCAAAACATTCTAAGCTTTTCTGTTATTTTACCACGAGAGTCATGGTATTAACAATCAATATGCTCTTTTTCATATTCTCAAAACAAATTACTAGAAAGGTTATTTAATATGTACTATAATTAGCATAGTTTCACAATGAATATTAGGCATTAAATTTGAGGTTTATATGATAGGAATAGGCACAATTATTAATAGTATTTGCATCATTTTGGGTAGTGCAATCGGATATTTTTCAAGAAAATTTTTTAATATATCTCAGCAGGAATCCCTGAACAAAGTCTGCGGCATCAGCATTATGTTTATAGCGATTGCCGGGGTAATGTCGGGGATGTTGAAATTTAACGGTTCTGAAATTATCGTTGAAAAATCTTTATTTGTTGTGCTTTGTATTGCGCTTGGCACCATAGTTGGTGAACTTATTGGTATTGAAAGATGGTTTGAAAGCTTAGGCGAGTGGCTAAAAATTCAATCTGGCAACGGAAATGATTCGCGTTTTGTCGATGCCTTTGTGACAGCTTCTCTTACAGTTTCAATCGGTGCGATGGGTGTTGTTGGCTCGATACAGGACGGTTTGTCCGGAGATTATTCGACTCTAGTGCTTAAAGCTGTCCTAGATTTTATTATCATAGCAATGATGACCTCATCTATGGGAATCGGCTCTGCGTTTTCTGTAATCCCTGTTTTTGTTATACAAATTTCAATTACTTTCTTTGCAAGCCTTGTTTCACCATATGTGACAACTATGGCGGTCAACTATCTCTCCCTTATTGGATCTGTAATCATTTTCTCCATCGGCGTAAACTTGGTATGGGGCAAAAAGATAAATGTCGCAAACATGCTACCGGCTATAATATTTGCGGTTTTGGCGGCGTATTTGCCTTGGAGTTTTTAATTCTTTATATATCACAGTTAGATATCTTTGTATCCGTATCAAAATGTCTTTATACAATGTCTGAAATATTAGTCAGAAAATTAAACTGATCTATTTTTTTGAAGTTTAAGAGATAATTATAGATTATCGCTGCAACATATAGTTTTACATATTAAATTATAAAATCAATTGATCATTAGATAATCTAGAAATTAAAACTATTAATTAATAGAACCCACTAGATGTTAATAATCTAGCAGGTTCTATCTAATTATTTATTTGGTTTTATCCAATCAAATTTTTTAAATCTTCATCAACCGTTGTTATTCCATTTATACCAAAATTCTCTACCAGAACCTTTGTCACATTTGGTGATAGGAATGCGGGAAGTGTAGGACCAAGATGAATGTTTTTCACTCCCAGGTACAAAAGTGCAAGCAGAACGATTACAGCTTTTTGTTCATACCATGCGATGTTAAACGCTAGCGGTAAATCGTTGATATCCTCAAGCTCAAAAATTTCTTTAAGTTTAAGGGCAATCAAAGCCAGTGAATAAGAATCATTGCATTGTCCTGCATCTAAAACTCTAGGAATTCCCTGAACGTCTCCAAGATTCAACTTATTGTATCTATATTTTGCGCATCCGGCTGTAAGTATAACCACATCCTTTGGAAGCGCCTTGGCGAATTCCGTGTAATAATCACGATTTTTATGCCGTCCATCGCAACCACCCATCACAACAAATTTACGTATATCACCAGATTTTACTGCATTTACAATTGGTTCTGCAAGGGCAAATACTTGTTCATGGGCAAAACCGCCAGTAATTGTTCCTTTCTCAATTTCTGTTGGGGGAGGACATTTTTTTGCCTGTTCAATGATCGCAGAAAAATCTTTTTCCTGTCCATATTCTCCCTCTATATGTCTGCATCCAGGATATCCTGCTGATCCTGTCGTCCACAATCGGTCTTTATAGCTGTCTTTCGGCGGAACGATGCAGTTGGTGGTCATAAGGATCGGACCATTGAATGATTCAAATTCATCTTTCTGCTTCCACCACGCATTGCCATAGTTTCCGGCTAAGTGAGGATATTTCTTAAATGCCGGATAATAATGTCCTGGTAGCATCTCAGAATGCGTATAAACATCAACACCTTTATCTTTTGTCTGCTCCAAAAGCATTTCGAGGTCACGAAGGTCATGACCAGATATAAGAATTCCTGGGTTTTTTCTGACGCCAATTTCAACTGTTGTGATTTCAGGGTTACCATAAGTCTCGCTATTGGCCTTATCCAAAAGTGCCATTCCCTCTACCCCAAACTTTCCGGTTTCAAGTGTCAGAGCCACAAGATCATCTGCCGACAGGGAATCGTCCTGGATCTTTGTAAGAGCTTTCTGAATAAATGCATCTACATCTTCATTGTCCTGAATTAGAGCATTCGCATGTTTAGAGTAAGCCGCAAGTCCCTTCAATCCATAAGTGATCAGCTCACGAAGGCTTCTGATATCTTCATTTTTTGTCGCCAGAACTCCAACATTCTGTGCTTTTTTGTCAAACTCCGCTTCATCTCCATTCCAAAGCGCCGCTTCAGTCAGCCCCTCTTTACTGTCAAGTCTTTCTAACTGTTCTTCTTTAGCCTTCAGTGTAATTTTAACCGCAGCAATGATCGCCTTGCGGTCAAAATTCGCATTTGTGATCGTAATAAAAAGATTCATCGTCACGAGATGGTTTATCTCTTTAGAAATTGCTTTGCCCTCATTACGAAGAGCTGTTGTTACTGCGGATAATCCCTTTGTCACATAGATCAGAAGATCCTGCATGGCCGCAACTTCCGGCTTCTTGCCGCATACGCCTGAAACCGTACAACCTTTACATCCTGCTGTTTCCTGGCACTGGAAACAAAACATTTTGTTCTCTGCCATAATATACCTTGTATGATTAGCTCATAGGCTAATTCATACTCTCCTTTCCATTTTTACTGTTTGTGTCATAATACATTCAGATACTGTGGACTTTTTATGATTTCTTGTAGCATTGACTACTTTATAGGAGTGTATTGCCGCTACATTA
>JAQYRL010000036.1 GCA_028725765.1 Clostridiales bacterium | reverse complement strand
TCATACACAACATTCTGATGATTATATCCATATATTGCTGGCACTAGCAATACTGCAAAGACTAGAATATATATCATATATCTGCTGGTTAAACCGTGTGATAATTTGTGGGTATCTGGAATCAACGCCTTGTGCATTGTTTTTCTCAGTATTTTCCTGAACTTTAGCAGCATCACAGGCAAGATTGTTATGCTTGAAATGACGCCCAAAATAACGCCCTTTGCCATAACTATTCCCAAATCCTTTCCCATGGTATAGGTCATAAAACAAAGTGCTAAGAAGCCTGCCACCGTAGTAATTGAACTTCCTGTAACAGATATGAGTGTATCGTCAATGGCTCTTGCCATTGCCTCCTCATCATCAAGCCCTGAGTCTCGTCTTTCCGTATAACTATGCCATAGGAATATAGAGTAGTCCATTGTTACACCTAGTTGCAAAACAGCTGCGATTGCCTTAGTTATGTATGATATTTCTCCGAGAAAAATATTGCTTCCGAAGTTATATAGTATTGCTATTCCTATACTAGCAAGGAAAATTATCGGAGCCACATACGAATCAAGAAGTAACATCATTGCAAGCAGCGACAAAACAACTGCAACTGCAACATACTTTGGCTCTTCCTCTTCACAAAGATTTTTCAAATCGATAACCATCGCTGAAAGGCCAGAAATATGTGTATCTTCATTAGAAATTTTCCTAATTTCTTCAACAGCCTTTAGAGTCTTCTCATCCGATGTGGAGGTATCAAAGAAAACTCCAAGCAAGGTTGCATCTTTATTATTCAAATTATTTGAAACCTTCTCTGGAAGCATATCCAATGGCATATCTGGATTTATAGCATCTTGTAGGTTAACAATCTGAGTGACATGGTCAACCTCTTTTATATCATTTTTTAATTTAGTCACTTGACCACTTTTCATATTCTCAACAACTATAATTGAAAATCCGCCCTTATTAAAATCATCCATCAACATGTTTTGACCCTTAACGGTGTCCATATCTTCTGGAAGATAAGTTAACATATCGTAATTAATCTTAGTAGTCTTATATCCCATAAATGCTGGAATCAAAAGAATCAGTGCTACAATCAATACTATATGCCTATGTTTGACTATTTTGTGACCAATTTCCATAGACTGACCTCCTTTTTAAAATTGACTATTAGTCAGAAATCGCAAGAAATAATATAACACTAAAATGACCATTCGTCAACTTTTTTATATATAATTTTTGAAAAAATTTAAATTCCTCTATTTTTCAACATATTTTGTCTATATTTTTATTATAATTTTATTGACTTATAGTCATTTACTCTGCTATAATGGGGCTGAATACTCAACAAAACAGTCTTTTTTGCATACAAAATACGATCTTCTCAGTTATGTTTTGGATATGTTAGTGAAACGGGATATAAAATAAGATGAAAAAAATTAAAATGAATAAAATTGATTTGAATAAAGAAAAGAAAAAAAATGATTTGCTATCATCGGCATATGAACTTTTCACGACCATAGGCGTTGAAAATACGACTATTACCCAGATTGCTAGAAAAGCAAAGGTGGGCAAAGGCACTTTTTATCTATATTTTCAAGATAAATATGATATTAGAAATGCCCTCATTAGCATAAAAACTAATGAGATTTTTCAAGAAGCTATGAAGAGTCTTAACGATTTTTCTAATAATACATCTGAGAAACTTTCAGTCAGCGACAAATTTATTTATATTACAGATTATATAATCACCAAATTATCAAAGGATATTGCTCTGCTAAAATATATTTCCAAGAATTTGAGTTGGGGTCTTTACTCTACACCTGCTTTTCAATCAGATGAGAAAGAAGAACTAATAGATTTTAAGACTTTTACTATGTCGATGCTCGAAAAGGATGGTGTTTCTCTCAAGAATTTTGATATGACAATTTTTACGATTGTTGAACTTATCAATTCTACCTGTTATAACGTAATCTTAAACGGTGATCCTATAACCTTCAGTGATTACAAGCCTTACCTATTCAGATGCATACGCCTTATTATAAATGATAGTATAGCTTGATTATTCGATTTCCGTTTCGCATTCTATTCTAACTAACAAGCATACATGAATTTCATACTTGATCAATCATTTTTTAGTCTGTTTACTGATAAATAAAATGGTATTGCCAGAATTTGAGATATTACAGAAACAATAATCATTATAATAATGCTTGTATCGTAAAGCACTCCGAGGATCCAACTTCCTAAAAACCAAAACAACCCAAAAGAGCACTCAAACACTCCATATCCCGTCGCCCTGCTTGCCTTAGGAACCATAGATGTTACAGCAGCCTTTAGAATTGACTCCTGTGCACCCATTCCAACTCCCCAAAGAATTATACCAACAATCATTGCTTTCTCCGAATCAACCGCAAATATGAATATCGGGAACGTCGCTGAAACAATAGTCGAATATACAAGAGCCTTGACTCCTATTTTGTCGTACATATGTCCAAATACTATTGCTGCCACCGCATCCACAAGCATTGCACCTGCGTATAAAAGTGGAATACTCCCACTGTTAATTAGACTTGACCCTTCCGCAAACGCCCCTGAAATAGATGCGAAACTTCTTGAAATATGCATAATTATAATGGAATAGTCCATAAATCCGAAGGCGAAGAAACTAATTCCTATAATATATTTAATAAAATTATTCTCAATCCTGAAAGGTATGTACTCCTTTGATGTCGGCTCAAATTTCTCTGGATTGGGAAACCTGTATTTTGTTATCATCAACAAAATAATTGTAATCGCGGCAGGTATTGCTAACGTTGCAAAACAAAGTGAATAAATTTCAAATGTTGTAACGCTAGTCTTAAATAGCATGACAATGTATAGCATAACCGGTCCGAGAAAAGCACCAATTTGATCAAGCATCTCCTGTATGCCAAAGCTCTTACCTATCCCTTCCTGTGTTGCCGCAAAAGACATTATGGTATCCTTTGCAGGTTTTTTGATTGCTTTTCCCATTTTCTGAATCACTAACAGTATACAAGCAAGGATCCAACCATCCTCACCTACAAAGGTTAATGCAGGTACAGCAATTAAATCCAGCACATATCCTACTATCGTCATAGTCCAGTACTTACCTGTTCGATCAGTAATTTTCCCAAAAATATATCTCATCGAATAGCCGATCATTTCTCCCAGCCCTGAGACAAATCCGATTGTACCCGCTGAAGCTCCGATTAGACTCAAATAACTTCCTCTTATGCTCGATGCTCCCTCGTGTGTCATATCCGAAAACAGGCTGACAATGCCAAACAAAATAATAAAGCTCATTGCTGCCGACATTGTTTTGTTCTTTTTATTTTTTTCACTCTTATTCTTAAACATCTTAGAGAGTCCTTTTAGCATACTGATATTGTTTCAACTATTATATCAATAATTTTCTCAATAAAAACATATTCGCCGATAAAATTCAAATTATTTTTAAAAAGTATTGTCTAAAATAGTATTAATTGTTATAATTCCTTTGTACAATATTTCCATGTACCCATTGAAGCTATGGCAAGATAGGGAATATACATGGATTATTGAAATCTATATTAATTATTATAATTTCGGGAAAATCTCGAAGCTCATCGCGGTATCCTTATGAGGAACGGCAGAAGGAGGAAAAAATGAACAAAAAATTATCAAATTCTAAGTATTTGGCACAACTCGCGTTGCTTATAGCAATTGAGATTGTTATGAAACTTGTAGGCCTTGGAAGCGTGCCTGTAGGTCCATTATATATGTCATTTCTGACATTACCGATTGCAATCGGAGCCATACTAATGGGGCCAATGGCTGGAGGAATACTCGGAGGAGTCTTCGGTCTTGTAAGCTTTAAGGACGCAATATCAGGTGTGTCTGTCATGACAGGTACTTTTTTTCAATTCGCACCCATTAAGACATTCATTCTATGCGTTGTGATGCGAATACTTATGGGGATATGTGTAGGTTTAATATTTAGAGCACTTAACAAATCACTCAAGGGTAACACTGTTGCATATGCTATTGGATCTTTGAGTGCTCCTGTTTTGAACACCCTGTTTTTCATGGGATTCATAGTTTTAGCGTTTTATAACACCGAGTATATTCAAAATCTTGCACATACACTCAAAGTCAGCAATCCTCTATCATTTGTAATGGTTCTTGTGGGCGTTCAAGGTCTGACAGAAGCTGCAGTCTGTTGTGTACTTGGAACAATTATTAGCAAGGCTCTGTCAAAGGCATTAGGAAATAGCATCAACTCCTAAATTTATATTAGAAATTAAAAATAGCCACCAAACATTAGCTGATAAAACTGCATTCAGAAAGTTATGATTTAAATTTATTGTTCTCATATAAAATCATTAATGCACTTTAAAAGTTAAGGGTGGCTATTTTTTATTGCAAGACTAACATTATTACTTAAATATTCTCATCTATTCTCATAAATCCACTCAATTCATTTTCCATTTCAATTCGGTGATGTGCCGCATAATTTCCAGGGAAACCTCCTGTGTGTATCATAACCACATCAGAGCCTTTTTCAATTTCTCCATTTTTTACCATGTCAAGAATGCCATAAAACGTTTTCCCCGTGTAGCAGGGGTCAAGAAATATCCCCTCTTTGCGCGCCATCAAGTAAATCGCTTCTCTTACCTCATGAACAGCATTATTATATGCACCAAAAGTGTAATTTTCATTTATATCAAGCTGAGATGCCTTCGGTGGTACATCTATGTTAAAGCCCAACATACCAATATAAGTACTGTAGATTTCTCCAAACAATTCTTCACCATATTCAGCTGCCGCAATCTTCCTTGGTAATACGGAAATTCCTGTTAGATCAAACGAAAGCCTTCTGTTTAGTCGTGCGAATTCCAGGCCAAGATAGGTTCCCAAACTACCCGCTGTAACAAATACTCGTGGCCTCTTAAACCCGATATTCCGGAATTGTTTTGCAAGTTCAATGCCGCAGTCATAATATCCCAATGCGCCAAGAGCATCCGATCCACCAAGAGGAATAAAATACACTTTTTCACCAGAATCTTCAAGTTCTTTACATACAACCTCAATTGCTTCAGATAATCTAAGCGTCGGCTTAAAATACACGCTACATCCCAAAAATCCATCCAGTAGCAAGTTTGCAGAGATTTCCCCCGGATATTCATCAGTCGTTACTATCGCAGACTTAAAGCCATATTTTGCAGCAACTGCCGCTGTCAATCTTCCGTGATTTGTTTGCGCTCCTCCAACAGTCAACAAAATAGTTGCATTTTGTTTTTGTGCATCAGCAACAAAATATTCAAGTTTCCTCAGTTTATTGCCTCCGCCTCCAATATATGTCAGATCATCACGTTTCAAATAGAAATTAATACCTAATTCCTTGGATAAAGTGTCTAACCTCTCCAATGGTGTAGGCAGTTGTAAAAAAGAAATTTTTGATTTACCTAAGGTCATAGTACACCTCACTCAATTTAATATTTTAAAAAAAGCCCTGAAAGTCTGCAAATTACAGCATTTTCAAGGCTTTATTTAGTGGTTGCAGGGGAAGGATTTGAACCTTCGACCTCCGGGTTATGAGCCCGACGAGCTACCAACTGCTCTACCCTGCGACATCATGTAAATATATATGCTACCATAAAGTTCAATCAAGTCTCTTCGCACCTATGATATGGTGCCGGAGACCGGGATCGAACCGGTACGGTCAATTAAGACCACAGGATTTTAAGTCCTGGGCGTCTGCCAGTTCCGCCACTCCGGCTTTTAAAAAATGGCTCCGAGGGTGGGGCTCGAACCCACAGCCTACCGGTTAACAGCCGGTTGCTCCACCATTGAGCTACCTCGGAATAC